>JBFLXS010000073.1 GCA_040755795.1 bacterium
CCAATTTTGTGTAATCTGGAGTGATTTTTGTGAAATGTCTATTCCATAGACATTAAAGCCTTTTTTGGCTAAATAGATGAGGTGTCTTCCATTACCACAGCCTAAATCTAAGATGCGGTTCACTTTTTTTTGTTTTCTTTCAATCTCTTTCGCCACAAATTGAACCAGGCACTCACCCGGAACCCACATAACATAAGTTCCATCGGTGTAGAATTTATCCCAGGTTTCTTCAAATTTATAATGTTCCATATTTTTATAACTCAATATTCAAGTTTTTTTAAGATTAAGTGGTTTATCCTTTTTTAACCGCAAAGAACACAAAGATTATAGGTTGTTCACCACCCTTTTAATTCCTTCCTTGAATCTTAATACATTGAAATTTATAAGCAATCCTAATTTACCATCTGAGTAACCGTTCACCGCAGAGTGTTTCTTTCCTTCCTTTGCGTCCTTTGCGAAATCTTCCTTTGTGCTCTTTGCGGTTAAATCTTTATATCTTTAAAAAACTTGAACATCGAGTAATTAGTAATTTTAGTCCTCTCCTCCTGACTCAATGCGTCCAATTATTTGTGTTGCTATGCGAGTTCCGATAATTCCTGGTCGGCATTTAAACTTAGGTATTTCATTGGCATACATAACTAATGGCTCGTCCACCTTAGTTTTTAATCTCATGACATCACCTTCTTTTAATTCTAACATATCTCGCATAGTTACTTCAGTTTTACCTAACTCTACAATAAGAGGGATATTTACATCGGTTATAGTTTTTCGCATTTTAGCCATATCTTCTGGGGAGGCGGTTGATTTTATTTCTTCTGATAGGGCAGGTTCACCTTCACCAGTGAATTTTGAAATTATTGGTTCTATTGTAAGGAAAGGTAGGCAAAGAGTCATATTTCCTGTTGTTTCACCTGTTTTTACTTCTATGGTTCCAACAAGTACTTTTTCCTGCGGGGAAGTAATCTGAACAAACTGTGGATTTGATTCAATCCTTTTGACCTGAGGGGTTAAGGTAATTACATTAGCCCAGCCATTTTTTAAATCTTTAACAAAATCTCCCATAATACCTTCTACCACCTCAAATTCAATATCTGTCAATCCACGTGTCAGTGAGATAACCTCACCCTTACCACCTAATAATCTATCAATAAAATTAAATATCACATTAGGCGTTACCTCAATTAACGCCATACCTTTCAACGGACTCATATCTATCATTCCGAGCACCGTTGGGACTTGAATAGTTTTGGCAAAATCAGCATAGGCAAATTGAGTAACGGTTAAAACTTTTGTTTGAACTGTAGAGGCTAATTTAGCCGATAAAGAGGAGGCAACTTTCTGAGAAAAGGCATCAAATATTACTTGTAGAGAAGCAATTTTTTCCTTACCGACATCTTTAGTTTTTCTAAAATCAAATTCTACAACCCGTTTTTCAAGCTCTTTTAAATCCTCGGTTATATCTTTTTTTTTAGTCACATTATTCTCCTGAAAATAGGAAGTAGAGAGTAGAAAGTAGAGAGTAGAAAGTAAAGAAAACACCACTCCTCACGCTTATCTCCCTATCTCCCACCTTCTATCTCCTACCTACTATTTTCATCCTCCTATGTGCCGACTTGTCGGCATGAACGTTCTCCTGAAAATAGACTACAGACCATAGACCATAGACCAAGGAACCGATGAAAAACAAGTTTATTTCCTCCTTAATAAAGGGGGTTAGGGGTGTGTTCCCTCCCTATTTTCATCGTCCTTTGTGCCCTACGTGGGCATAGGCGTTCTCCTGAAAATAGCCGTAAGAATAGAACACGGATGACACAATTTTTGGCTCAGTGTTCACTGGATAGTAAGCACTCATACCTATTGAACAAGTATTTGAAAATGGATATCCTCAATTTTTCCTTCTCGTAATATCTCATTGAGTGCCTTTTTCAATTCTTCTTTTAATGCCTTTTTCCCCTCAACGGTTCCTACCTCTATTGTTTTCCCTATGAGAACAGTATTAATAATATCCTTAATTTGAGTTTCTCGTTCACCTAATTCTGCAGATAACATATCATATTTTTCAGCATTATAATATAAAGTCACATCACTAATTTTAACATAGTGGTCTTCTTCAGGGTCAGATAATCTGGCGAGGTATGCCCCAATCTGATAAACATGTAGAGGTTTTGGAGGGAGTTTTTCCTCATGAGTAGTTTCTGGTTCAAATTCTAATTCAGGTGGAGTTGCTCGTTTTCCCGCGACAAACCAAGCAACAACAGCGGCAATTACAAGGACTACTACCGCCACAATCGCTATCATCAGTATATTTGGTAAGCCACCCTTCGGCTTACCTTTCTCTTCACCTTCTGCGGCCTCTTCACCCGCAGTTGCTTCTGCTTTTTCCTCTTCTGCCATAATAGATTACTCCTTATTTTAATCCGCAGATTTCGCAGATTACACAGATTCCCCTGAAAATAGACTACAGACCATAGACCAAGGAACCGATGAAAAGCAAGTTTATTCCCCCCTTAACAAAGGGGGTTAGGGGGTTGTATTCCCCTCTTGAGAGGGGTTAGGGGTGTGTTCCCTTCCCATTTTCATCGTCATTTGTGCCCTGCAGGGGCATGGGCGTTCTCCTGAAAAATAGGTAGAATAAAAACCACGAATGAACACTAAATGGTAGTAGTAATCGTTGTTTGAGTGGCAACCTCACCTATCCCCAAAAGCATTCCCAAAACTAATAAAGCTACAAGTGTAACTATTCACCACGAAGAGCACGAAGGACACTAAGATGTTACAGAACAAATCTCTTTATGCCTTCTTCCAATCTTTCCACTTGAATTCAAACAAACATGGCTCAAGAGTTCGATCCACCGCTATAGTGCATCCAATGACTCTATTCGATAATTCATCAAATTTCACTTCGTGCTCTCCGTACCCTTCGTGGTGAATAGTTACAATTTTTTATTCATTTCTTTTCCTACCCATTTTTATTATTTTATAGGGAGGACCTTTGAGGTCAGACCCGAAAGCAGAATTAATCAGGTCTGACCCCACCATTTTTCTTTATGGCACTATGACTACTACACGGTCATAATACAGACTACCAAAATCTATCACTCCATTCATATTCATATCCACTCCAAAGTAGATAGTGTAAGTCCCTGAAGGTAGAGGTGTGTTCAAGGTATTAAATGGAGGAGTCAGGTCAAATAAAGGTCCTTGATAACTAACTGTCAGACCTGACACCCATGTATTTCCACTTACCTGATACCAATACCAGCCAAAAGGTGTATCTGCAACATGCCACCAATCTGCATTTTGACCGGCATAACTTCCTGAATTAAGTTCAATGGTGATTGATACTGGTCCTGAGGTAGTTATTGTTCCATCCGAGCCATTTGCCTTTATATCAGGGACAGGTGGTTGTATTTCCTCAACATACTCATCCGAGCCCATATCATAGGCTGGACCCTGTGGTCTTATATCACCATCGATATCATCTGGTGGTGCTCCTGTACTGGTGCCGGTATCGATACAGGGTGAATCTGGGGTTAAGTGATAATCACCAGCACCAACAAACAATGGGTCAGCATCAATGTTGCCTTCTCCTGCATAACCGCCCTGGATATCAGAGTAGGTGATGTCTATAGAGCTGTCACTTAAATAGATTTCATCTGGAGTATCACCCCATAGGATACTGTTGACAACTGTCGGCGAGACGGAGTAGCAACAAATCCCGCCGCCAGAACAATCAGCTGAATTTCCACTAATGGTGCAGTTGGTAATTGTCGGCGAGGAGTAGTAGTAGCAAAAAATCCCACCGCCATAGTCAGCTCGTCCATTCTGTATTGTGAACCCACTCAGAACCAACTTAGTTCCCTCGCTAGATTTAAAGGTTACCACACTACCACTGGTATTGCCATCAATTATGGTACTGGTTGTGCCATTTATTGACTCCACAGTGATACCTTTGCCCAGAAAATTGATGTTCTCAGTGTATGTCCCATCATCTACTAACACCCTATCTCCATTTACCGCCGCATTAATTGCAGACTGAATGGTTGTATAACTCCCTGGCACATACAAATCCGCTGCCTTTGCCTCCTGGGTTAAAAACCCTATCCCTAAAACCATCAACCTTAAAATTTTTTCATTTTTATACCTCCTGAATTTTTTTGTAAGCGGATTAAACGGATTAAACAGATTTTATTGTAAGCGGATTGAGCGGATTAAGCGGAAAAAAATAAAAAATATCCGCTCAATCTGCTAAATCCGCTTACTACTAAATCCGCTTACTAAATCCACTCGCTTACTATTTTAGTAAGGACTCTCTTACTTTCCTTACCCACTGGTCAGTTTTACCGCTAACCATTTTACAAAAAAGTTTTATTTCTTCATCCGCATCCCCCCTCTATCCCTTATCGTTACCCACATCTTTTAGTGGACAGATTAGATAGAAATTCCAAATTCCAAGCACCAAATTCCAAATAAATTCCAAATTCCAAACACCAAATCCCAAACACCAAATTCCAAAGTTTATATTACAACGATGGAAATTCATTTAGACTTTTCAATAATTGAAGAAAATTTTTTCTTCAATTCTATTGCTTCCTTGAAAAGCCTTTCTCCTTCTTGTTTAAATTTTTCATCGTTAGTTCCAATTATTAATCTTAACCAATAAGCAGATTCTTTTGATTCTTTACGACAAATCTTTATCCTCATCTTAAAATCTTTCGAGCCTAAAGACTCATTTGCCTCAATATAGTTTGCTCCAACTGAACCCGAAGCCCTAATTATTTGCTTTACATATTCGATATTAGTAATAGTTTTAGGTAGTTTCTTACAGAATAAAGCAACCTCTTGAGCAAATTGATAAGTTCTTTCTTCTAAATCATATTGTTTGGAATTTTGAATTTTGGTCATTGGAATTTATTTGTATTTTGGAATTTGTGATTTGGAATTTTGCCACTCACTCCGCTCTCCTGCAATCTCTAATCTCCCATTTATAGTTTATCCTTGATTACCTCATCTTGTTACCCAACTTGTGGGTAAGGATAAGCCTCTATCCAGTTTATTGAGAAAGCTCAAAATGTGTCGACAAAGTTGGCATAAATGTTTCATTTAATCTTTTCTATAAAGTCTTTGGCTGTTTTTAATGCTCCTTTTACCGTATCCACAGAGTGAAGAATCCCTCTATAATAGCCTGCAATATGTAATTCATCATAGATATCATCAAACTGCTTAAAGAGTTTTCCATTATGCACTGAAAGATATTTCTGGATAGCCTTTTTATATTCGTCTACTTTTTTAGGTAATTCTTTTTTTGTAAGTCCCTTTCCTAAAAGATGTTCGTCAATAGCCTTTAGAACCCCCAAATAAGCAACACCGCAGGCTGATTTTACATACTTGTCATCTGTATATCTATTCTCTTCAATTCCAGACTTACCTAATATCTCTTTTGCATTTTCTAAATATCTTAATGGTTCTTTCATCATCTTACCTCCTTAGGGTTCTGCAAAATGCCATTTTGTAACCGTTCAAGGATATAGCCACAGAGTCACAGAGGGAATATAGCAGTTATTAGTCAAAATTTTACTCAGAGTGGATAAGTAAAAAATCCCAAATCCCAAGCACCAAATCTCAAATAAGCACCAAATTCCACATACCAAAAAGCGAATTAGAGATTAGATTTTACTAATTTGCTTAATTCACTAATTCACTAAATGGAATTTGAAATTTGTGATTTGGAATTTCAGAGCCATATCTCTGTCAAATTTCGATTAATAAGTGCTATAATTCGTGTCCATTTGTGGCTAATTTTCCTGATTCTCTGTGAACTCTGTGCCTCTGTGGCTGAACGCTTACTAATTTTTTATCTCCCCCGCTGGAGTTTTTCAATCTTCATTTCCAAACATCCCCATCTTTTTCCGATATTCTATAATTATTGAAATTATTGTCTCAATATTTTCTTTCACGATATATTTGGTTCCGGAGATAAGGGTTATCGTGGTATCAGGGTTAGCTTCCATATTTTCGATTTGATGTGGGTTAAGGAAAAATTCACGACCATTAAGTCGAGTTAGTTTAATCATTTATCACCATTAAAAAGGCACAGTGCCAGGTGAAAGAATATATTCCTCTCTGTGCAATTTGTGGATTATTTGACTTGCCCAGTTTGAATTATTTCCTTCCACCTGACCTATGCCTATGCCTATGTGACTCTGGTCACCTTCCTAAAATTTCATTCTTTATCTAAAAGTGTAACCTTTAACTGGCGGAAAACTGTGAAAAATAGTAAGCGTTCAGGTGGTGTAACAAAAGGAGATGTGGAGATTAAGGAGATAGGGAGATATTATTAAAAAAATTGAAATTAGTAGAAACTAATAGAAATTTATGGAAATTTGTTGTTTTCCACAATCAATTTCTACCTATTTTTGCTTCGCAACATTCTTCGAATTCAATAAATTTCAATCTCTTTCTATTATCTTATCTCCATATCACTCTTATCTCCTTATCCCCTTTCTTACACTTTTGATATATAGCCTGAACGGTTACGAAAAATATAGGATGTGTCCCTACTTTCTATTATAGTCTCTTCATCGCGATAATATCAATAAACATCTGGTCTGCGGTAGTTACGGTTCTTGAATTAGCCTGGAAGGCGCGCTGGGCAATAATCATATCAGCAAATTCTTGAACTAAGTCAACATTTGATTTCTCTAACTGACCTGCACTTATCGTTCCTCGTCCATCCAATCCTGGTTTACCTATGGAAGAAGTGCCAGAATTAACTGTTTCCGCAAAGGTTGTTGCATCAAGTTTTGCCAGACTAGATGGATTATCAAATTTAGCCATAGATATCTGGCCAATATCTTGCGTTTGCCCATTATCATATTCAGCAATAACTACCCCTTCTGAATTTATCTTTGTTTTTTCATCAATAAGTTTTCCTATCCTATATCCATTCTGTTCGCTTACCTTTGCTGTAGATGGGTTTGAAGAAAGTTGTGTAACTTGATTAAAGTCAGGCATAATTTTATTTGGATTTTGACCCTTTTCTGGTGGTGGTGCACCATCAGTTTCTGGTGGAGTAGGTGTTGGTGGTGGGTCAAAGTATATCCCTTTATATCTTGAACCCGGGTCTAACGGGTCAGATGGTGACTCAAATATTTGAGAATTTTCTTTATCCAGTAGACCATTACCTGTAAAGGCTAAGATACCATATCCCGCTATCTTCTCTCTTTCTACTGGATTCATTATATACCACAGCCATTTATTGTAACTTAATCGCTCAAATTGGAAATTCCCTTTATAAGGATTTCCCAGGGCGTCATAGATATCTTGCGGAGTAGTATATTGATATTCTGATTGTAGTTTTAGATTTGTGGTTACTGCCTCTCCAGAACTGGCTAATTGAGGAATAGCGTTACTTGGGTAATTCGTTTTCGTGGTATTTGGTGTAAAGGTGATATTTTCTGGTCCTTCATTTCCATTAGGGATAAAGACATCAACTGCCAGCGGGAATATCCGACGATAATCCACGGTTACTTGACCTGCACCTAATGTCCCTGGATTTCTCACCTCCCATATAGTACCCAATGGGTCTGGCATATAGTATTGTGAACCAGCATTTGGTTGTAAAAGGATACGGTCAACTCCATTAGTTCCTTTGTTATCTTCAAATATCCAATCTGTTCGTGGTATAATTCTGCCATCTACTTTTACAACTAAAGATGTATCATCTACATCTGGATTATCTAAATCAAACGAATTTAATCGGGTATAACTCACCAGGGAAGATATTACTCCTGTCACAAATATTTGGTCCCTTCCACCGGGTCCGGTGCCGTCTGAAAATACCCAGGAATTTTCACCTACAACTGAGTTGAACATGCCATCAATGATATACTTTATCACAATAGTTGATTCATCTACATCAGCATTATTCAGGGTAATAACTGACATAGATCCCCTATACATTCCTTCGTCAATCACCTGGGTCCCACGCCTTCCCAGACCTGCTTCACCTACTTCTTCATTTCTAACCACATTAGGTATGATATTTACTCTAAATAAATCATTTCCTGTCCCAAACAATCCTGTTGTTTCCCTCCATCCATCTTCTGGTCCAGGAACCTCTATTTCTAAATCCATAACAGAGTTATTATTACCTCCAACCTTTGTCCCTGTAGCAATATTGATTGCAGAAAAGAAAGGATGTAATCCTGTTTCTTCCAGTGTTATTTCATCACCCTCTTCACGACTTCTAAGGCTAAATTTATCCATATCGGCATGATAGGTTAGAACTACCCTCGCTTCACTGGCATTGATTTCATCGATTAAAGCATTTATTGTTGGATAATTAGCCGTAGTAATTGACCGCGAGATATATATTCCACTTCTCGATGTAATTTTGATTGTTCCATCTACCGTGCCTCCTTCAAATTGGTCCCAACCAGCGGCTAAGTTTAGTGTTCTATCTCCGCTTAATACCTTTGAACTACTGTAAATAACTGGAGAAGCCTCTGTATCAACATAATTATCAATTACCTGACCATTTTTATCTAATTGTAATATCCCTCGTGCCTCTACGGTTTTATTATAGTAATAGTCTGCCACGATTGTATCTGTTTCCTGAACCGGTGAATGGGGGACATCAACCCAGGCAAGCCCAGGATTTAGAATATTAGCCGCTGTCCAGAAACCATTAACATCAGTCTGGTGAATTCTGACACGAAGATTTGCCGGATTAGTATTTATCAAATAGAATCTATCCTTTTGTGGGTCATATCTAAGAATAAGCGGCATTGGTAATGGTGATGTAATACCAGTTGAGTAAGCATCATTAAAGAGATTAATAAACGATTGCACCGTGCCACTTTTATTTGAGGGATTTCCTGTAAGTCCGTCGGGCCATGCATAAGGAATATTACTATTCGATGACCAGCTGGTCCACAGACCCGGACTTACTTCCCAGGTAACAGAAACATGACTTGAAAGTGTAGGCACAGTATTGAATCCAGCTCGGACAAAAGATTGTGTTAAATCTAATGTATTTTTTACTATCTCTTCACGGCTTTGCGGATTTGCATCAGCGGATATTGTTACCCAGCTTTTACCAGGTACGGCATTCATATGAAATCCTTCTCCGGGTAATTTAGCCAGACTAAGAAATCCCGCTGAGTTGGTTTGAATCGCTGAAATTGCCTGAGTATTCGTCATAAAAAACTTATCTTCTTTAGCACTATATGATAGTTTCACAATACCATTTGTTTTGGTTTTTACAAGAGACATAAATTCTTCCACTGAGTTAAATGTGCTTAACATTGGTGATATCCACTCTCCACCCTGCCATCTAAATGTTACCTGACTGGCAAGCATTGAATTTGTCCACGGAGCACTCGCGGTACACCAATTAAACCCCGCCTCTCTAAAAGGTCTGGTAACATTTAATGTATCTGTTACCACCTCTTCACTACTACTTGCTGAATAGAAAGTAATCTGGTCATTTCCACCTACACCCTGGTTATTATGGAATTTATAGGTTGTGCCTGGTTGAACCTGACCGTTTACCTTTATTTGTAATCTTGTTGGGTCAACAGTTGAATTATGCATATTATAACCATTTCTTTTATAATCAACAGCAATTGTGGCTCCGGCTAAAGGTGCATAAGGAAAATATAGTCGGTCAACACCATTTGAAGATGCCCCAAATCTCACATCCTCACCATCATCATCAAAATAATAAATAGAGGTTTGATTTGGATCTGTACCAGTAATAACCATAGATGCCGATGACTTCCCTGCTAAAGTAACCATCATCGAACCAGTTGGTTTAGTAATGTATACTTCAAGAGCAGTCGGGTCTATATCCGGGTCACCTAAATCAAACACCTTGGTGACACTATCACCCATACCTATTACTTTTCCAATGACTTTACCGGGGTCCAGGGAATTTGGGCCTCGCAGTGGGTCACCACGTTCGAAATGATAAGCATTAGTTGTGATAAACTCAGTGGTAGTTGGGTCAACTGCCTTCCAGCGATAATAATTACGGTCTGGATGTTGCGGGTCAAGAAGATGTTCAAATTGGAGTTCCATCCTGGCATTGACATTATAGGTAAATGGTGCTTGTTCTGTGCCGCTCGTAATGAATACTTGCGTAAAGAACCCATGCCCTGGTGTATCAGCTACCTCACCTAATGATACCTGGACATCTGCATTATCTGGTGTAATAATAAATTTATCACTTTCATATTTGATGGTTACATTTGCTTGTGCCGAGATGTTGATTGCATTCATCAAGGCAGAAGGTGTTTCATATCCACCTTCTCCTCCAACTTTATATGTTACACCATTAATAATAATTTTCCCATCAGGTGTTTCATTAAATCCTGCCTGGTTCCATGGTTTTGTAATGTCTATTCCTCCCCGGTCTTTGGAAACTGGCACGACACTCGCCACACTTTTCATAAAAGATAAATTTTTAAAATCTACAGGTAATACTTGTTGAGATTTGAGGTCACCTGTAAATTTAACAGACTCAGTGGCTTTCCCGGGCATAATATCACCCTTAATTATCTTTACCCCGGTCAATTCACCAGTAGTATCGATTATAGTCCTATTAGCCGCATCTTTCAAAAGTTGTCCTGTAACAAAGTCTCTCTGGGCATTCCACCCTAAAACCTTAAATCCATTTCCTGGATTTACCAGATTTCCATCCCTATCGAAATCAAAACTTCCTGCTCTTGTATAGCGAAAGTTAGGACTCACACCGTCACTCAGAATAAAAAAGCTTTTTTCTCCATTTATGGCTAAATCAGTATTTCTCCCCGTAGGCTGTAATTGCCCTTGTGTAAATACTGTCTGGATAGTAACCAAGTTTGTGCCCAAACCAACCTGCTTTGGGAGGATACCTCCCACATCCCCACGAGGTGCTACCGCACTTTTAAGATTTTGGTTAAGAATGTCTTCAAACGACACACTCGACCTCTTAAAACCAGTAGAGTTGATGTTGGCTAAATTTTCCCCTATTACATCTAACCACATCAAATGAGATTTTAAACCACTTACCCCTGAAAAAAATGATCCTATCATTTAAATCCTTCCTCCCTTTTTTAATTTTTGTTACTACATTATAGAATTTTTGTAACCGTTCAGGCTATATATCAAATAGTGTAAGAAAGGGGATAAGGAGATAAGAGTGATATGGAGATAAGATAATAGAAATAGATTGAAATTTATAGAAATAGGTAGAAATTGATTGTGGAAAACAACAAATTTCCATAAATTTCTATTAGTTTCTACTAATTTCAATATTTTTTTTAATAATATCTCCCTCTCTCCTTAATCTCCACATCTCCTTTTGTTACACCACCTGAACGCTTACCGAAACGCCTTTCGTAACTATAGAACGCTAAACAGATACATATTGTCATATAGTATATAAATTAATCTCTTTTTTGTCAAGTAAAATTTAACAATTTATGTAAAAAAAATATTATTTTGTCTTATCTCATTGTAATTGTTAGACTTACAATCTACCCCTAAAATCGGATAGATTCTCATGAAAATAGGAAGTAGAGAGTAGAGAGTAGAAAATAAAGAAAACATCACTCCTCACGCTTATCTCCTTTTGGTCACTGGTCAATGGTCATTGACTAATGACCATTGACTCCAATCTCTGTCCCATTAATTTTCATCCTCCTTTGTGCCCACTTCCTGTGGGCATGAGCGTTTCTCATGCTATAAAATCAATTTTTGAGATAAACCAAAATAATTTATTACCACCTGGACTTGCATTTATTAATATCCTATTCTCATCACCTCTTTCCCCTACCTTTTCGTCCTCTTCATTGTAGGAAGATATTTTTATATTATCAATATACCTTTGATGCCTTTCTTCTAAATTTTTTCCTGGTTCCTGACCAACATAGACTTCAATACCCTGTAAATCAAGTCCCTTTTCTACAAGGATTTCTTTTAAGGAATCAAGTTCTGACTCAATTAATTCTTTTAATTCAAAGTTTTCTACGACAAATTTAGCGAATATCTTTCCATCCTGCTGGGTTATTTTTAATTCTAATTTACCCAGATATTCGGGCTTGAGTTTAACCTGAATCTCCGAACTATCTTTTTTCAGATGAAGAGATGCTTCTTCTATGAATTCATAAAGTATTTCCTTAAATATTAAATTAGTCATACTTGCATCAGGTAATGAAGCTGGGATTTCTACCCTATTTGTCCCTTGAATCGCTGAATTGTAACTTAAATTTATATTATTATCCTTTAATACCACAGATTCATCTTGCTGATTTATTCTATTTTCAGTAAAGACTATTCTCTTTTTTACTGATTTAAACATTTCTGGTAAATTTATAGATGATTTTTGTTTATCTTCTGGTTTAATATTATCTTCCTCTTTTTCTCTCTTAAAATTCATACTCTCCTGGAATAACACTGGTAGTATTCTATGGAGTAATTCTCCTTCTTTTTCTTGATGCATTGGAATAAAAGTATTTTCTTGTGGTTTAAAAATAGGCAATTTAGACATCTCTTCTATCTTTTCAACTCCTACTTTTTGCATAAGTGATAATAGTGAATCTTCATTATTGCGGATTGCGGATTGCGGATTGCGGATTGGATTATCATCTATAAAATTTTGGATTTTAGATTTTGGATTTTGGATTTGTGGGATATCTGTCTTTATCGTTGTCCCAACTACTAATTTCGGCTCCTCTTCTTTAATCTCTGCTGGCATATTATGTTTTGGTTGTTCTTGCTTTATTTCCATCTCTATTTTCTCATCTTTTATCGTTGTCCCGAGTGTTATTTCCGACTCCTTTGCCTTAACCTCAAACGGCTTACCTGATTGCTCTGTCACCGGCTCTTTTAGTAGTGAAAACTGCGGAGTGGAGAGTGAGGAAATTATCTCTACTTTTTCTTGTTTTATCGTCGTGCCGTCTCCTAATTCAGGCTCTTTGACCTTAACCTCTGCTGGCATATTATGTTTTGGTTGTTCTTGCTTTGTTTCCATCTCTATCTTCTCATCTTTTATCGTTGTCCCGAGTATTATTTCCGACTCCTTTGCCTTAACCTCAAACGGCTTACCAGTGTTTGATTGCTCTGGCACTATCTCTTTTAGTAGTGAAAACTGCGGAGTGGAGAGTGAGGGAATTGACTCTACTTTTTCTTCTTTTATCGTCGTGCCGTCTCCTAATTCAGGCTCTTTGACCTTAACCTCTGCTGGCATATTATGTTTTGGTTGTTCTTGCTTTCTTTCCATCTCTATCTTCTCATCTTTTATCGTTGTCCCGAGTATTATTTCCGACTCCTTTGCCTTAACCTCAAACGGCTTACCAGTATTTGATTGCTCTGGCATTGACTCTTTTAGTAGTGAAAACTGTGGAGTGAAGAGTGAGGAAATTGACTCTACTTTTTCTTGTTTTATCGTCGTGCCGTCTGCTAATTCAGGCTCCTGGACTTTAACCTCTGCTGGCATATTATGTTTTGGTTGTTCTTGCTTTATTTCCATCTCTATTTTCTCATCTTTTATCGTTGTCCCGAGTGTTATTTCCGACTCCTTTGCCTTAACCTCAAACGGCTTACCTGATTGCTCTGTCACCGGCTCTTTTAGTAGTGAAAACTGCGGAGTGGAGAGTGAGGAAATTATCTCTACTTTTTCTTGTTTTATCGTCGTGCCGTCTGCTAATTCAGGCTCCTGGACTTTAACCTCTGCTGGCATATTATGTTTTGGTTGTTCTTGCTTTCTTTCTATCTCTATCTTCTCATCTTTTATCGTTGTCCCGAGTATTATTTCCGACTCCTTTGCCTTAACCTCAAACGGCTTACCAGTATTTGATTGCTCTGGCATTGACTCTTTTAGTAGTGAAAACTGTGGAG
>JBFLXS010000074.1 GCA_040755795.1 bacterium
TTGCGTTAAGATTAAGGCTTTCTCCATTGCTTACCTTTTTCCATGAAGATAAGGTACTGGTAGAATTACCCGAGCGAACATACATAGAAAGTTCTGTTGAAAATGGCTTTCTCTCTTTCCAGAAGATGCTTTCAAAGACAACTGAGGAGCCTGCATCAAAGATAGATGAGGTATAGGTGCCAAGGGGATGGTGGGGGGCTATATTTAATGAATTAAGGAGTGGTCCTGAGCTTACATATCCAACCGCAAGGTCATAGTCTCCATCGTTGTCATAGTCTACAAAGGAAAGAAACTCATCATATCCACAGACCCCTTTTATATTCTCTTCCCATTCTGGCATTCTTTCAAAGTATGGGCTTCCAACCCTTTTATATACCCGCAAAAACCTGCCCCATGTCTCACTTCCATAATACTTATAATATCCTCCAAATATTAGATCTTCCTGATTATCTCCATTTAAGTCAGCACTTGCCATTCTAATATACACAGTATTTTTATAATAACCTGTTCCTCCATATGGAAGTTCCCAGCTTGTATTGTTTTCCCATAATGTATTCCTTTCCCAGGTAGGAGAGGCTGTTCCTCCAGTATTCTCAAGGATGAGGAATACCTTGTATGTTCCTATAATCAAATCATAGTCTTTGTCATTATCAAGGTCTATTAGTAATGGAACAGGGAATAAGGTATCCAACTGATCCTTTAAACCTTGAGAAAAGAGGAATTCTCCTGTTATATCCCATTGAGAAGAAAAGTTTAATGTCTCTGTGCTGGTTATATTGCGAAAGCCTCCTATAAGGTTTGAGAGGTATCCAACAAGAAGGTCTATCCTTCCATCATTATCAAGGTCTGCAATGGTTGGAAAGACACCTTCATACCAGTAAGGGGTTTTTAGGAGTATGGTTCCTAACAGGGATTTTTGGAAAACAAAGTATGCCTCCTCAGGTGTTCCCTTGTTTTTAGAAAATATTAAATAACTTCCATTACAGCTTGGTATTGCTTCACCATGAACCTCATCATAGTCTCCATCATTATCAAAATCAGCAAAGAGGATTTGTCTTCCTACATGGTCTCCAATGATATTGGTCTTTTGCTTTAGCTCAAAGTATGGAACATATACCTTAAGATTATTATTAAAGATTAGCCCCATACACTCAAAGGCAATAAATATTGTGTCAAAAGAGCCAATCAGGAAATCCTGGTCTCCATCACAATCAAGGTCTGCAAAGCCAATTGTTCCTCCTAGAAAATCTTCAGTAAAATCCCAATCATTGGGGTCCTGGTATCTACCAATTATTATTGACAGGGGAAGATATGGCATATACTCAGGAAGTACCCCTTCCCAGATAGGGGAGTTTGTCCCTGTATTTCTAAACCAATATGGGAATCCCCATTCATCACTGGTATAAATAAGGTCAAGTGAACCATTGTTGTCTATATCTAAAAGCTCTAAACTTGCATTCCATGTGTTTCCTATTGGTGCACTATAGTAAGTTGGAACATCCCATTCATTCTTTCTGGTAAGGCTACCAGCTTTATTTTCATAGGCAAAGAATTTTCTATCCGCATATCTACTTGTATTTGTTCCTTGATACAGATAAAAAGCCATAAGGTCACAGTCTCCATCATTATCAATGTCTCCCAATTCAGGGACAACTTCCAGTATATAATAGACTGAGGGAGGAATATCCTTAATATCCATAGTCTCATCCCTTTCAAACTGCCAATTGCCTTTTCCTTTATAACCATATATATAAGGGTTATAATGGTCGTTACGGCTTGAAAGGAGGTCTAATATTCCATCGTTATTTATATCACCAAGGGTTATATTTCCTTCACCATAAGGCAGGAACATAGTGGCTTTTAGAGAGAATTCAGGGTTATATCTTGTCCCTATATTTTCAAATAGGGTAATTGTTCCACTTGTATTATTACTTACTAAAAGGTCAAGGTCTCCATCGTTGTCTATGTCACCAAGCTCTGGCTGGTTTGCAAAGAATCTTTTTGTTGTATCACTAGGCAGGGGTTCCCACGGTCTTTTTTGAAACAATGGATATTGGGAGGAAAGTTTGATGGATGCACGATGTGTTTTTTTATGTTTTACCCCTGGGATTGGGCTTAAGGTTGTGTTTGTCAGGCTTCCATCCTGGAAATATTCCTGCCATTCCCCTCCATAAGATAGAAATGGAAGGAAGATAAGTATAACAAATATAGCCTTCCTGGTCATTTTTTGATTCCTCATTTCTGATATTATATTTCACGCAAAGACGCAAAGCTCACAAAGGTTACAAGTAAGCGTTCAGCCACAGAGGCACAAAGTTCACAGAGAATTAAGGAAATTAGTCACATAAGGACACGAATTAACCTGTGATATCCCATAAATGTAGTGCGAACCTTTAGGTTCACCTTCTGGCTTGCCAGAAGCGAGGCTAAAACCTCGCACTATAAATCTTTTTGTTGTTCAGGGAGATTCGGGTTCATCTCGTTAGATAGTAAAACATCTAACAGAATTCATTCGTGATTATATATTCCCTCTGTGTTCTCTGTGGCTCTGTGGCTATATCCTGAACGGTTACCTGTTTTTAGGCCTTTTTAAACACCGAAAAACGCGAAAAACACGAAAAAAAGATATTTTCCTCTCTGTTTCTCTGCGTCTCTGCGGTAAAGGATTACCTGATTACCGATTACCTAAGTAACATGCAACTTCAATCTTAACAGAGCACTATAATCTTTGCGTTCTTTGCGGTTAAAAAAGGATAAACCACTTAATCTTAAAAAAAACTTGAATATCGAGTTTAAATAATCACAATTTATACCCCACTGGAGTATAGTTACCAATAATTTTTAATTTTTTCTCTGCGTCTCTGTGTCTCTGCGGTGAACAGTTACGGAAATTCAATATGCCTTTTGAATCGGGCATCATCTTTGGTAGGGAAATCCTGGCGGTAATGAACGCCCCTTGATTCTTCACGCATAAGCGCTGATTTCTGAATAAGGTTTCCGATGATTAACATATTTTGTAATTCAAAACCATCCGGGGTTGAAAATTCTTTAGCCAGAACATACGAAGACCAAAAGTCTATTTCTTTTCCTGCATCGACGAGTGTATCCTTTTCTCGTTCAATACCCACATCTCGCCACATTAAACTTTTGAGTGCATTGCGGACATCTTCTACATCTAAGTCCTTTAGATATTTACCTTCAAAGATATAAGAGATATGTGGAAATGATTTTATCTTATTTTTTGAACACCCGGCTCTATATCCAAAAACCAAACATTCTAAAAGCGAATTGCTGGCTAAACGATTTGCACCATGGATACCAGGGTTGGCACACTCACCGCAAGCATATAATCCTTCAATGTTAGTCTTGCCCTCTAAATCTGTTTTAATCCCACCAATGGTATAATGAGCCGTAGGCCTAACAGGTATCAAGTCTTTCTTTATATCAATGTCGAAGGAATGACAGGTTTTCATTATATTTGGAAACCTATTTTGCAGGAATTCATCATCTAAGTGGGTCACATCTAAATATACATGGGTATCATTGGTTAATTTCAATTCAGTCAAGACACTTCGGGAGACGACATCCCTTGGGGCTAATTCTAAAGCGGGATGATATTTAACCATAAATCTTTCCCCGTATTTATTTTTTAATATTCCGCCTTCTCCCCGGACGGCTTCTGAGATTAATGCCCTGGCCGCACCGGCAATATAAAGTGTTGTTGGATGAAATTGGATAAACTCCATATCCATCAAACTTGCACCAGCACGATAAGCCGCCGCCATCCCATCGCCAGTGGCAATAATGGAATTAGTTGTCTCACGATAAATCTGACCAACCCCACCAGTTGCCAGAATCGTTTGATTGGCAAAGATTATTTCTCTCTTCTTACCTTTTGACTGGACAATTGCTCCGTAACAGATATTATCTTCAGTTAGTAAGTCTATGAGAAAGGTATTTTCTAAAATAGAGATATTTTTTTTGAGTTGAACCTTGGCGAGGAGTATTCGTTCAAGTTCTGTGCCAGTGGCATCACCTCTGGCATGGATTATTCTTCGGGTAGAGTGTCCTGCTTCCTGGGTAAATAGTAGTTTTCCTTCTTTGCGGTCGAAATTTGCTCCCCAATCAATTAAATTCTGTATTTGTTGAGGACCTTCTTCAACTAATACTCTAACTGCTTCCTCATTACACAGCCCATCACCTACTTCTATGGTATTCTGTAAATGGCTTTCATAGGTATCATTTTCAGTTAAAACTGCGGCGATACCGCCTTGAGCAATCTCGGTATTACACTGTTTCAATTTATCCTTAGTAATGATTAGCACCTGACCTTCATTAGCGGCTTCAATTGCCGCCCGGAGCCCCGCCGCACCACTACCAATAATTAAAATGTCTGTTTTGATAATTGGTAATTTGTTGGTATCAAAACTGACTAAATATCTCACTATAATTTCACCAATCTTGTTTCTAAAACTTCTTCCTGAGCATTAATTTCTTGTAAAACTGTTTGGGGTATAGGCTCATCGACATTTACGACAATTAATTGTTTACCACCAATAGTTTTTCTACCCATTTGTAGTCCGGCAATATTGATGTTATTTTTACCCAGAATGGTGCTGATTTTGCCCAGCACCCCGGGTTTATCAATATTTGAGATAACAAGCATATTACCTTGAGGTATAGCATCGATTCTAAAACCGTCAATTGCTACGATTCTGGCATCATTCTTTTGGAAGATACTGCCGGCAATTTGAGATGTTTTTTTATCTGTTTTTAGCGTCACGGTAATGAGGTTGACAAAATCTTCTTCTTTTGCCTCTTTGTTTTCAACAACATTTATCCCTCGTTCTTTAGCGATAAAAGGTGCATTGACATAATTGACGACGGGCTCTTTAAGGATAGTTGCCAGCATCCCTTTAAGCACCGCAACTTTAAAAGGCGTAACCTCATACTCAGCAATTTCACCTGAAATCTTTATTTCGACTTCTTGTATTCCTTCGACGGTCAATTGAGTATGGAGAGAACCCATTTTTTCGGCTAAAGTTAAATATGGGGCGATTTCCTGGAATACCTCTGGAGCGACCTGCTGGATATTAACGGCGTTTCTAATTACCCCACTGGTTAATGCATCTACGACCTGCTGAGCCATTTCTATGCCGACATTTATCTGTGCATCAATCGTCGAGGCACCAAGATGCGGCACTAAAACGCAGTTATCGAGTGTCAGAAGCGGACTATCCACTGGCGGTTCGGTTTCATAGACATCTAAAGCCGCACCAGCAACCTTACCCAACTTAAGCCCCTCATAAAGTGCCTGTTCGTCAATTAATCCACCTCTGGCGCAGTTAATTATCCGTACACCATCCTTCATCTTATCAATTTCTGCCTTAGAAATCATCTTTTTCGTCTCATCAGATTTAGGTACATGCAGGGTAATATAATCTGAGCGGCGATAGAGTTCGTCCAGTTCAGATAATTCTACCCCCATTCGTTTTGCCTTTTCCTGTGAAATATAAGGGTCATAAGCCAGAACCTTCATATTGAAGGCTAATCCGATTTGAGCAACATAGGAGCCAATTCTTCCCAGTCCAACAACACCTAATGTTTTTCCGCATAATTCTACACCCATATATTTTTTGCGGTCCCATTTCCCTTCTTTCATAGATTTATCTGCCTGTGGTATATTTCGTGATAGGGCTAAAATCATCCCAATTGTGTGTTCAGCGGTAGAAACCGTATTGCCGCCTGGGGCATTCATTACAATAATCCCTTTTTTCGTGGCAGATGGAACATCGATATTGTCCACACCTACCCCGGCTCGACCAATGACCTGTAATTTTTTACCTGCCTCGATGACTTCTTTAGTTACCTTTGTTTCACTTCTTACAATCATTCCATCGTAATCACCAATGCACGCCACTAATTCTTCTGGTTTAAGTCCTGTCTTGACATCTACTTCAATGGATTCTACCTTCTCTAAAATCTCTAATCCTTCCTTTGATAACGGGTCACTAACTAATACCTTCATTTTTTATCATCCTCCTTTGTGAGTCAAAGATTCATAATTGTTTCTTTCTTTGTAACTATTCAGCATACCAAGCAAGTAGGAAGTAGGGAGTAGGAAAGTAGGAAGAGGGGTAAAACCTTCTGCAATATTTGCTGGAATAGAAACAGCCGCTCTGCACATCTGTTGCACCAATTCTTTCCCTTTCCTACTTCCCTACTCTCCTACTTTCCTACAGGGTGAATAGTTACCTTTCTTTATCCTAATTTAGCCATTGCCTTTTCTATTCTATCTAATCCTTTTTCAATATTTTTTAGAGAAGTAGCGTAGGAGAGTCTGAGGTAATTTGGTGCGCCAAAGGCATCTCCTGGGACGACCGCTACCCGTGCCTCATCTAATAAAAACTCAGTTAAGCCAAAGGAATTATTAATCATTTTTTCATTAAATTTTGTCCCATAAATACAGGAGACATCAGGAAAGGCATAAAATGCGCCCTTTGGGGTTTTACAGGTAAATCCTTTAATCCCATTTAGCCGTTGGACAATAAACTTGCGTCTTTTATCAAATTGTGCCACCATCTCGGCAATACATTCTTGAGGTCCCTGTAATGCGGCTAAAGCGGCTTTTTGGGAAATAGATGTTGGATTAGAGGTAGAATGCGATTGAACATTTGACATCGCCAGGATAATCTCTTTAGTCCCTGCGGCATAACCAATCCGCCAGCCAGTCATCGAATACGCCTTTGAGACACCATTGATGGTAATGGTTAAATCCTTGACCGCTGGATTTAAACTGGCAATGCTAAAGTGCCTTTGACCATCATAGATTAGATATTCATAAATTTCATCGGAGACAATGTAAATTCCATTTTCTACGGCTATCTCCGCCAGAGCCTCTAATTCATCCTTTTCATAAACTGCCCCGGTTGGATTACAGGGAGAATTAAGAATAAGTAGTTTAGTTTGAGGGGTTATCGCCTTTTCAAATAATTCTGGAGTTAATTTAAAGTCATCATTGGTCTGAACAATAGTTGGTGTCGCACCTGCCATTTTTACCTGTTCTTCATAACTTACCCAGTAAGGAGCCGGGATGATAACCTCATCTCCCTCATCAGCAAGCACAAATATAGCGTTAAAGAGTGAATGTTTTGCCCCACTTGAAATCAGGATTTGAGACGGCTCATAAATCAGGTCATTATCTTTTTTTAACTTTTCACAGACCGCTTTCTTTAACTCTATTATCCCTGAATCTTGCGTATATTTTGTAAAACCGGATTTGATGGCGGTAATTCCTGCCTCTTTAATTAGTTCTGGGGTATCGAAATCAGGCTCACCAGCCCCAAAGCCAATGACATCAATTCCATCTGCCTGCATCTGTTTAGCCTTAGCACTTATGGCTAATGTAATCGATGGCGAGAGTTTAGAGGCTCGTTTAGATAATATCATATTTAATCACCCTCCTTTTGGAATATAAAGTATACAAAAAGAGATTGAAAAAGTCAAGAAAAAAGTATAAAGGTCTCCTGAAAATCGGGACTCGGGACTCGGGGTTCGGGACTCGGGAAGGCTGGTAGCCTGCGTTGCTCGACTTCAGCCTCCCCGCCCGCAACCTTCCTTTATTTTTATCGTCCTTTGTGTCCCACCGGGGCATGTCCGTTTCCCCTGAAAATAGTCTTTGGAGTGCGAAAGCTTGCTTTCGCTTTTCCTCCTGCGAAAGCGGTAGCAAGCTACCGCACTCCATATATTTTCATCGTCCTTTGTGTTCCGCAGGGACATGCGGGTTTCCCCTGAAAATAGCGAATTAGTGAATTAGAGATTAGCGAATTAGTATAGTATCCACAGACTCGTATCCTATGGTGTAGAACAGATATTCCCCCTTAATAAAGGGGGTTAGGGGGTTGTTCTTTCATTATTTTCATCTCCCTTTGTGAGCCGCAGGTTCATGAGCGTTTTTCCTTCCTGTAAAAAAATGCTTGCAATCTTTGATATTTTGTGATATGATAATCTACGCTACAGGCATTGACAGGGTCAATGTAGTCCATAGTTATTCAGGAGGTTTAGAAAGAATGAGTAATATTGCGGTAATTGGAGGAGGATATTGGGGGAAAAATCTTATCCGCAATTTTGCACAACTGGGGGCACTTCATACTATTTGTGATGCTGATGAAGGTAGATTAAAACAACTGGCAAAGGATTATCCACTTGTAAATAAAACTATGGCATTTGCTGAAGTTTTAAGCAATAAAGAGATTGATGCTATAGTTATCTCTGCACCGGCAGAATTACATTATCAATTAACCAGGGAGGCTTTATTTGCAGGTAAAGATGTATTTTGTGAAAAACCATTAGCCTTAACGGCACAACAGGGAATAGAATTAACTACCATCGCCCAGGAAAATAAAAGGATATTGATGGTTGGGCATTTATTAGAATATCATCCAGCAGTCTTGAAACTAAAAGAGCTGGTTGATAAAGGAGAGTTAGGCAAGATTAATTATATCTATTCAAGTCGGTTAAATCTTGGGAAAATAAGACGGGAGGAAAATATCCTGTGGAGTTTTGCACCACACGATATTGCGGTTATCTTGCTTTTATTAGGTGAAATACCACATAGGGTTTGTGCTTTGGGTGGAAATTATTTACATTCTCAAATTGCTGATATTACGGTAACTCACCTGAACTTTAAAAGTGGTGTCCGGGCACATATCTTTGTCTCCTGGCTTCATCCCTACAAGGAACAAAAACTTATTGTTATTGGCGATAAGAAAATGGCGGTATTTGATGATGTTTTAGCCGAAGATAAACTACTTCTTTATCCTCATAAAATTGATTGGATAGACCGCGTGCCAATTCCAAAGAAAGAAAATGCCGAAAAGGTCGATTTTGAAATGAAAGAACCTTTACAAGAAGAATGCCTGCATTTTTTAGATTGTATCAACACGAGGCAAACTCCAAGAACAGATGGAAATAACGGTGTCCGGGTTTTAAGGATTTTACAGGCTTCTCAATTCTCATTAGAAAATAATGGTCTGGTGGTAAATATTGAAGAACCAGCAAAGGCACAAAAATATTTTGCCCATCCAACGGCTATCATTGATACTCCCTCTGAGATTGGTGATGGAACTAAAATCTGGCATTATTCTCATATTATGGCAAAGGCAAAGATTGGGCAGAATTGTAATATTGGTCAGAATGTAGTTATAAGTCCAGATGTAGTTATTGGTAACGGCGTAAAGATTCAAAATAATGTCTCAGTTTATACTGGAGTTACTTTAGAGGATGATGTTTTTTGTGGGCCTTCAATGGTATTTACCAATGTTATCACCCCACGAAGTCATGTCTCTCGCAAGAATGAATACCGCAATACATTAATTAAAAAAGGAGCAACTATCGGTGCTAATGCCACTATTGTTTGTGGAGTGACGATAGGCAATTATGCCTTCATCGGTGCAGGAGCAGTGGTCACGAAAGATGTCTCACCGTATTCATTAGTCATTGGTAATCCTGCCAGACAGGTAGGGTGGATGTGCCAATGTGGCGAAAAACTGAATTTTATCGAACAAATTGCCAAATGTGATAGATGTGAAAATCGATATACGCTACAAGAGGGTAAAATAAATAGTTTATAGTTTATAGTTTCATAGACTATCAACTATCAACAATACTAATGTGAACTTTTGGTTAATACTTACTATAGGTGTAGATTGGCTATGTCAGAAGTTTCAATTGTTGAATGTCCTGAATATCAGTTTGAAGAAGTCGCCAGAGCTGTGAGGAACAGTATTGACCTTATTGGTGGGATGGGTAGGTTTGTCAAAAAAGGAATGCGGGTGTTGATAAAACCTAACCTTTTATCTGATAAACCACCCGAAAAAGCGGTTAATACCCATCCAACGATTATCAAGGCAGTTGTGGATTTAGTTATTGAATATGGCGGTATCCCTTTAATCGGCGATAATCCAGGAATTCATAGTCTGACAAAGGTGATACAAAAATCGGGTTTGAACGAATTTATTAAGAATGAAGGTATCTTTTTGTCTGATTTTAGCCAATACCTTTCCACACAATCCCCAAAAGATTATACTTTCAAAGAATTCAATATTGCCAAAGAAGTACTCGATGCAGATTTGGTCATTAACTTGCCTAAACTAAAAACTCATGGCCATATGATACTTACATTAGGGGTAAAAAATCTATACGGATGTCTTTCCAAGCATGAGCGGATACAATGGCATTTGCGAGCGGGTATTAACCGCGATTTTTTTGCCACAATGCTGGTTGAATTATATACCCTTATTCAACCTGGTTTGACGATTGTCGATGGAATTGTTGGTATGGAGGGTAATGGACCCAGCAATGGAACACGACGAAATATTGGACTAATTATCAGTGGTATTGATTGTCTGGCAATTGATACGGTTATTTGTCATCTCCTTAACATTAATAGCCAGCAGATATACACTATTCGGGTAGCAAAGGAAAAGAATATTGGAAAAACTTCGCTTGATGAAATAAATGTTGTTAGCAAAAATTTGAACCAATTTAAAATTAAGAATTTTCAACTACCACCAGAATTAACAGAAGATACGGCGTGGGGGGTGTATATTCCTAAAAGACTCCGCACACCTTTAAAACAACATCTTATCCCTAAACCTGTTATAGATACTTTTAGATGTAATCTTTGTCATACCTGCGTTGACTTCTGTCCGGCAAAGGTTATAAAGGTAGAGAAAAAAAGATTAATTATCGACTCTATAAAATGCATTCGTTGTTTTTGTTGTCAGGAGTTTTGCCCACAAGGGGCTATTACTATCAAGGAAAACTGGCTTTATAAAATTAATCCATTAAAACTTATTGATAGTTTGTAAGCATTCCGAAGTCAGTGAAGATAGACTTCTACCTACTCTTCACTCTTCACTGCTCACTTACTTTTTAGGGCACTTCAATTTTATTTAAAATCTTTCTGACAATATCTTCCGTAGTCATTTCTTCTGCCTCTGCCTCGTAGGAAATAATAATTCTATGTCGTAAAACTTCCATTGCCATTGCTCGAACATCTTCTGGAATAACATAACCTCGTCTTCGTAAAAAGGCATGTGCCTTAGCGGTTAATGACAGATAAATAGATGCCCTTGGCGAAGCACCCCATTCAATTAAAGGTTTTAAGTCATCTAAATCATATCTTTCTGGCTGACGGGTAGCAAAGACGATGTCTAAGATATATTGTTCTATCTTTTCATCCATATAGACATCTTTAACTACTTCTCGTGCTTTTATAATACTTGCTGGTGAGATAATTGGTTGTATTTGAGGATGTTCTTTTCTCGTCATTCGACGCATTATCTCTAATTCCTCATTTTTATTTGGGTAGTCAATTTTTAGTTTTAACATAAACCTATCCAGTTGGGCTTCTGGTAAAGGATAAGTTCCTTCCTGCTCAATCGGGTTTTGAGTGGCTAGGACCAAAAATGGCTCTTGTAAAGGATAGGAGGCTTCGCCAATGGTTACTTGTTTTTCTTGCATTGCCTCAAGGAGTGCACTCTGGACTTTAGCCGGGGCACGATTTATCTCATCGGCTAAAATCAGGTTAGCAAAGATAGGACCTCTTTTAACCTTGAATTCCCCAGTTTTTTGTTCATAAATCATTGTCCCGATTAAATCTGCGGGTAAAAGGTCTGGGGTGAATTGTAGTCGTTGAAATTTAGTTTGAATAGTCGCAGATAATGTTTTAATCGCCAATGTCTTGGCTAATCCTGGAACTCCCTCTAATAAAATATGTCCATTAGCCAGAAGTCCAATCAGTAACCTTTCTAAAATAGACCTCTGTCCAACAATTATCTTGCCTATCTCACACAAAATTTCATCCACAAATGCACTTTCTTTATTAATTCTTTCATGCAATATCTTGATGTTTTCATCCATTTTTAATATACACTTTGTCTTTCTATATAAGGTCTACTAAAGACCCAATAATAAACTTTAGTTCATCTTTTTTGTCTCCTAATCCATCCGAGTCACAAAAGCAGGAGACAAAAATAGTATTTTTGAATTTTGTCTTATAAATAGGTAAGAATCCTTCGATTTTTAACCGTTGTTCTTCCTTATCGCTAAAATTTTCACTTCTGCCCATGCCAATATCTAAGTATGCTCCATTAAGTTTATGCCCAATATTTAAGAATCTAATTCCATAAAAAGTCCTGACGAAAATATTGGTTATAGAATCATCTACATTTACACCCCCGCCTCGCAGTAATAATCCAAGACTTACGCTATGCCGCTCATTATTAAGTGAGTTTTTATTAAAAACAGAAAATCTATACAATTCAAATAAAAAACCCAGACTATACTCGAGGGATTTTTGAACTAATTCGCTTGATGATGATTGAGAAGCCGCAATGGTACTGGATAATTGGAAATTGGTTAATAAACTCAATCTTTCATTCAATCTATTATGTGTTTTTAATCCAATAAGCGGAAATATATCTGTAAATTTAGTTTTACTCATCGCATATTCACAGCCAACTATAAATTTTATTGTCTGAGGAATATCCGTATCTTCTAATTTAAAGGTTGTGCAGTTTGCTATTTTGGATAATGGAGACCAATTTGATGCTTCATCTGAGGTTTTAATCGCAAAGTAGTAGGTAGTTTGAGGAGATAAATTTCCTATCGTCCATCGCTCAAGGGTTCCTGAACTCCCTGGTTTTGGCTCTTTTTCTACCTGGATAGTATCATCCCAATTCTCATCTGTAATTGGAACAAGGGAATAGCGAATATCATAGGTCGTCACACTTCCTCCTGGAGTAGTCCAGGTTAAGGAAATAGAATCCTGTGTTTTATGGACAACCGTTAAATCTTTAATAGAAGTAGGCGGGATTATCTCTTTAAGAGCTGGCGTCGAGATACCTTCTGAAGTTTGATTAAAAATGTCCTCAAAAGACAGAGTAGATGAAGTAGAAGGAAGAGAGGATGTGCTTGAAACAGTTGTCGTTGGTAGAGTTATAGTTAACTCATCTAATTCTAACTTATCCGCCGCATAAGTATAAAAGTCCCCACCTAAATAAATAGCAATAACTAATCTTATGATATTTTTTAACATCATTATTAACCCCCTGAAAGGTAAGCATTCAGCGGTCAACCATCAGTTGTCAGCATTTAGCCATCTTTCAAAAACTGAATGCTGAACGCTTACATATTTTTATATTATACCTTAAATTAAGATTAATTGCAAGTATTTTTTTACTTGAAACTTCAATTCAGACATAAAAAAGAAGATATAAGGGGTAATAGAAAAAAGATTATTATTTTGGATAAGGAAGATAGGGTTGATAAAAATGAGATATGTTAGTTTCTCTGATGGTGAGATTGTAGGATAAAAGGTAAGAAATGTTCCATAAAAAAGTTCTTTTAGGGAACTAAATGAGACAAAATTACCCCCTTGAA
>JBFLXS010000075.1 GCA_040755795.1 bacterium
AATAGTAGGCAAGTAGGTAGTAGGAAAGGGATAAAGGATGTGCACGGTATTCCTCTTCTGGGGACAATGTCTCCCCTTTCCTACTTCCCTACTCTCCTACTTTCCTACAGGCTGAATAGTTACTTTATTTTAAAAACCAGAATAAAAGATGTCAGGTTAAGGAGACCGGAGATAAAACAACACTGAAATATTCCTAAGATAGGGATAAATAAAATCGTAGATAAAAGCCCGCCCAGACAGGCTCCAAATAAATCAAACCCATAAATTAATCCAGCTGTTTTGCCAATTCGCTGGAAGTTTTTAAGGTAAAGTTTATTAGCTAATGGAAATTCTGCACCAACAAAAATGCCTGTAATAATGGTTAAAATCGGAAACAATATCTCAACCGCCATAAAAATACTTGCCTGACTATTTAGCCTGGAAAGGAGTAAGAATATTAATGGCAGGAGAAATGAATAAAGGAAGATAGAGAACTCTATTCTGGATAAGATGCGGATTCCCTGCTTATCATTAATCTTATTTAATATTTGATTCATCCATAAGGTGCCAATGACTAACCCAAACATAAATGAGGCAACGATTATCCCAATGCGATGATAAAGATAGCCATACAAAACCTGAAAACCAAAGATTAATATTATCTCTAATGATAATCCAGCATAGCCGGTGGTCATAATCGCTATGGGTATGGCAGTAATAGGTCTTTTTTTACAAATAACTAACTGGCTAATGAATAAGATAATTAGTATGCCCAGTATCCAATTCAGATTTATTTTTGAAAACCAATTAAAGGTTGTCCCCAGGCGGGTATCAAACTGTGTTGACCAGAATACCATTTCATAAAAATAACCAATAGGATAAAAATCAGTATTCACCAACCCCTTGTAATCCTCAATTGCCTTTTTGACAAAGGTTATTCTATCTTGAAGCAGACGATATGGAAAATAATATTCATCGACATAGGTAGTTTGTATGTTTCTCGCGGTAAATCTTCTGGCTAACAATTGCGTATTATAGGTCAAAACCCCTTTTTGGGGGCTGGCAAAAAAGAGTAATTTTTCCCCGGGAGCAATGGTCACCGAAGGGAATACCGCTTTTAATGTTTTATAGATACAACCATTAAGGTTCTTTAACTCCTCACTAAAATAATTCTCATTTGAACTTATTTTTATTGAAAAGATACCGTCTGGATTTAAGATATTTTTTATCTCCTTAAAAAATTCTATTGTGTAGAATCTATTTAACTGAGCAGTCGCGGGGTCTGGCAGGTTGACAATGATTAAATCAAATCTTTTTGTCGCTCTTTTAACAAATAATCTGCCATCCATAAGATGGACATTAGACTGCTTAAAACTTTGTAAATCTTCTTTTGGTAGATATTTTTTAGATAGTTCTATGACCATCGGGTCTAATTCAACATAATCAACTTCGGTCTGCGGGTGCTTAAGAATCTCTGTTAATCCGCCAGCAATACCTCCGCCAATGATAAGTATCTGTTTTGGCTCAGGATGCATCACCATTGGAAAATGAATAAGTTGTTCTGCAGAAACTTTATCTGGTAGCGAAAATATAGGCAGACCACTTTCATAAAAGGTGTATTGATTTTCTTCACGACTAATCGCAATATTCCCATAGATAGAGTCCTTAGTTATTATTAAATTATATCCCTGCCATTGAAGTTTTTGAGAGAGTTGTTGTAAAAAGTTAGGCAGACCAGAGAAGATAGTTAGAGTAACTAAAACTAAAAGGAAAAGACAGATAATGGGGAAACGGCGTAGAATCAAAAATCCACTGAGTAGATTAAGAATAAAAAGGAAGGAAAACATATCAAAGGAATGAAATAAATAGACCAGAACATAAGTGAAAACAATGCCTCCTAAAATATCACCCAGTCCATCGTAGATATACACATAACCTATTTGTGGGGCAACCTCTTTTTTTGATACAGTATAGACTTTACAGCCAAGTGTAAATAAAAAGCCAGTTAAAAGACAAAGAGGCAAAAGCACAAAGAAACAACTTATCAGCATTGGGAAAAATCCAATCATTACCCCGGGCACAATGCCCAAAATATGCCGAATATCTCTTACCAGGAATATTTCCAGGGCAATGATTAGAGGAAAGAGTATTTGAAGAATAGCAAAGAGTTGTGCAGATTTTTTTAATCTATCTACCAGGCGACCGATAAGTGAACTGCCAATAGCCGTCCAGAATAACCAACCGGCTATTGTGATTCCAAATGATAGTTCATTGCCGTAAAATACGACGGCTAACTCCCGCATCAATAGTATCTGAGCTAGCGTAGAAGTAAAACCTATTAATATTAAGGCGAATATTAAATATTTCTTCATTACCCCTCCAAATTTAGGTGGTGTCTGAAAATAACGCTCATAGCGAAATCTATCCAGATTTGGTGTCCAAAAGGGGATAAGGAGATAAAGGGAGATATGGAGATTATTCATTGTCCTTTGCAAAATTTTAATGAATTTATCTCCTTATCTCCATAATCCCCATATCTCCTTTTCGGACACTATTTCAATCTTTATGCTAGATTAAGACACCACCAAAAATTGGATTGTTTCACAATAACCAGTCTTATTTCTATTTATTATCCATTATACTAAAAAATCTCGGTTTTTGCAACATTATTTAATTTGGGTTTTGTGCCTTAGTGTCTTCGTGGCTGAATACTTACTTTAATTTTTTTCTCTTTACAAAATTTAAGATATATGATATACTTACTTCCCGGTAAAAAATGAGAAAACGGGTAGTGTCCTAAAAAAGGAGAGATATAGTTTTCTTATCATACACTTACGATAAAGGAAAGGAGCAAACGGATTATGTTTAGCTTATTTTTATTAACAGGATTAACTATCTTTCTAAGCTGGTTAATAATTTATTATGCGGCATCTAAATTGACTATTAAAGTTTGCGATGAAATAGTTCTGTGGGGCTTACCAATTGTTGCTTTTATTATCCCCCTATATTTTGATATTCATTTGTATAGCACCTTTGACTTGAGTAAAGTCGGGGTGATGTATGTTATGACATTAATTATGTTAGTTGCCTGGTTAATAAAGATGATACTAACGGGCAATTACAAATCTATTTCTACACCAATTAATTTAGCCGTTCTGGTTTTTTGGGCAAGCACAATTATCTCAACTGTATTTTCTATTGACCCAATGATGAGCTTGATTGGAACTTATAAGCGTTACGAGGGACTTTTAGCTATAACTTGTTATATTGTGCAATTTTTCCTGGTTATCAATTTTCTCGATAATCAACCAAAACTTTATCGACTTATAAAGGCAATAGTTTATACCGGACTGATCTCATCGTGTTACGGTATGATTCAACATTTTGGTAAGGACCCATTGAGTTGGGAGTCGTGGAATCCCTGGCGAATTATCTCATGTTTTGGTAATCCTGTTTTTTATTCTGCTTATGCTGAGATGTCATTTTTAGTCGGATTAGGAATGTATTTTTATGTAAAAGCTGAAAAAGATAAGAAAGGAATTATTCTTCCCACCCAACCAATAAGTAAAACCCAAAAAAAGAAGAAGAAAAAACTTGATGTAAAACCTGATGCTAATCTGAGAGCTTCTAATCAATTATCACTCATCTGGCGATGGATATATGCGATTAAAACAGGTATCCTCGTTATTTATTTTGTAATTAACCTCAATTCTATCTGTGCTCCAGTGACATTAGACGCTTCTACAAAACCCTCTTTTTGGGTGTCTTATTCACCTATCATGTTATGGTTAATTTATTTAGGTATTAGTTTTACATTTACGATTATTTCTTTTTCCAAACAAACAAATCTTCTCTGGCTTTTAGTTTATGAAATATGCGTAGTTATTGGTTTCCTTTCATTTAGTTCATTCAAGTTTGCTATTTACCACTGGTGGGCGGCAATAGTTGTTTATTTGAGTATTTGTCTTGGATTTGTAGTTTTTAATATCTTACCTCTTGCTGCCTTTGGAATGGTATTTATTTATGGAAGTATTTTATGTTTAACCTATTATGGTTTTTCTCATTGTAACACTCGAGGTTCATATATTGGGCTATTTTTAGGCTTATTTTTATTCGTAATAACAATGTTATTTCATAAAGAGATTGTTAATCACAAAAAAAGAGCAATAGCATTAGGAGTAGCAATTTTATTGATATTTATCAAATTTAATTTTTTAATCCCTGAAACTTCTGTTATTAAACGATTTACTTCCGAATTATTTTCTATTCACAAACCAAAGGCTACAATTGAAGAAAAAGTGGATGAATTGGTGGAAGAAGAACCTATCCCAGAAAAAACTTTCTACCCGCAAAGTAAGCCAAGAAAAGTTAATCTGCCAATACCCGGTGTCACGGCTACTTTTTTAAGATATGACCAGTTAGAAATAAAATCATTTATCGGTACTAAAGTAACAATTTCCTTACCCTGGCGGGCTTATATCTGGGGAAGTGTCATTGCCACGATGAAAGATAATATGAGATATTTCTTAATTGGGACAGGGCCGGATACAATGGGATTTACCTTCCCTAAATATGTGTATTCTATTTTGCCGCCAGAGATAAAAGGTCCTGTAGAGTTTGAAGATAGGGCTCATAATGATATTTGTGATACACTTGCGGCACGAGGAATAATAGGATTAGGAATATATGGATGGTTAATATTAGTTTTCTTTTTTATTGGTTTTAAATATTACCAGAGGATAGAAGGGAATGAAAAATTTATCGTTTTAGGACTTATGTGTGCGGTTTTAGGATTTCTTGGTCAGAATTTAGTCAGTTTTGGTGTAACACCATTATCATCGGGTTTCTGGATATTATTAGGAACGACTATGGCTTACGGCAAAGTATTGACTCAACCAACACAATCTAATAAAGATACCGGGTTAAAGGTTTCTAACCAGATAAAGAATCCGTCAAGCAAGATAATTTTTTGTGTGGTAATTATAGGCGGGGCTATTCTTCTGACCTATTTTACCTGTCGGATTTACAAAGCGGATAATCTTTATAAAAATGGGACTGTTTGGCTACATCAGGGAAATACGGATACCGCTATAGCTCAATATGAGCAGGCAATTAAATTACATCCTTATGAAGTCAGGTACCGGGATGAGTGTAATCGACTTTATATAGACAAGGCAAGGAACAACAGTGAACCTAAATGGACTCAATTAGCATTCAAAGGCGCTTCTGAACTCCTTGAACTTACTAACTATAGGCATAGTAATGCTTACTTTACATTAGCCATCACTTATTATATACAGGGAAGTAGAATGGGAGATAATGCCCAGGTAGATAAAGCCATTATGTTTTATAAAAAGGCGGCTGAAATAAATCCATTTTTGGCGGATGCATATAATAATATGGGAGTTATATATACTCAGAGAAATATGCTTGATGAGGCAATTAATGTTTTTAAAGAGGCATATCGTATGAATACTCATCATGTGGGAGCATTAGAGAATCTGGTAAGGATATTTTATAATAGAAATGACCTTGAAAATGCCGCCTTAGTCCTCGAAGAGATATTACAAACACATCCTCAATATAAAACTCAGGAGATACTTACTTTCTTAGGAAGGATTTATTTTGAACAGGGAAGACTTGATAAAGTGATTAGTCAATGTAAAAAGATTATAAAATTAGACCCATCAAATGTTGCCGCTTATGATAATTTAGGCTCAATGTATTATCGTCAGGGTAAGTTGAAAGAAGCTAAAGAATCATTTGAAAAAATACGCCAACTTCAACCAGATAATCCTAAAGCTATGCAAATGTTGAAAGCTATTTCTGTTCAATTATAAAGAGGTAGTAATGCCATTTTCTAACATTCTCCAGATAATAATTAAAGTTAGTCTCCTGATATTAATCTTATCTACCCCTTCGGTAGCGTGGCATTTTATTACCAAAACCCCAATCCATCTTATCCATTTTTTAGCCTACATTTTTAACCTGTTCATTTTATTACTCAGTTTAATAATAAAAGATATTCTAATAAATGGTCTGCCAGGATATTGTGATAAAGTCATCCGAGCCATGGTCATCATATTAGTCATTATTATTCCTACTTTCTTTTGGCTCCCTCTATATGATACCTTTGATTTAGCCAAATTAACCTTGATGTATAGTTTGAATTTAGTTATTTTAGCGATGTGGTTGATAAAGGCTATTGCCTCTAAAGAAACAAAACTTATGAGGACACCACTTGATATTCCTATTTTAGCTTACTTAGCTATCAATATTCTGGTTACTCTTACTTCAGTTAGTCCAACTATCAGTTTATTTGGCTTTTATAAACGCTATGAAGGGCTTTTTCCCATCACCAGTTATCTCTTTTTATATTATGTTGTGGTTAATTTTATGAATACACCTAAATTAGTCAATAGATTAATCAAGGCAATGATTTTGACCGCGACAATAATTGCCATTTATGGTATATTCCAACATTTTGACCATGACCCTTTCAAATGGAGTTTTTCGGCTAAAGAAAGGGTTTTTGGCACATTTGGCAACCCTGTATTTTTCTCTGCTTATCTGATTATGATTATTCCAATGGGATTAGCAATGTTACTTTTAAGAGAAAAACAACCTTATCAGTTATATCCTTTAGATATGAAAAAGGACAAGGTAAAAAAACTCACCTCTAAATCTAAGAAGGTAAAGAAAAAAGGACAATCAAATTCTGCTTACCAGGAGTTAATTTTAAGCTGGCAAAGGATATTTAATACCTGTAAAAACATCTATATCGTTTTATTCCATTTCATAAGTCCATGGTGGTATAGAATTAGTTTGATTTTAGTTTTTGTCTGCTTTGTCTATACCAAAACTCGAGCCACGATAATAGGTTTTGAAGGGGGGATATTTATATTTTCTCTGCTTATCTGTGGGGTAATTTTTTCCCTTACTTTTTACGGCACAATTCTCTTTTGTGGTATCTGCGGATTTATCATTCTTCTTAAATTTCTACCTTCTACTCATACAATTATTTTACTCTGGGGGGCAATTTTACTTGGGTTATTTTCCTTTGGCCCTTTAATTGTTAGAACATTACTTGGTTCAAAAATGATAATTAAAAATACCAAAGATATTATTTCTATTGGTTTAGTATTACTGAGTGTTCTTCTATATTTTAATCTAAAACCTGAAACGGCTGTTGTTAATCGACTCATTGGGACAGTCATAAAATCAGAAACAGTGCAACCTCAAGTTGTGCCTGAAAATAAGGAATTAACAGTTGAAGATAGAATTCAACAGGCATTACCTACCCCAAAAATTAAATTTATTGGAGGAGCACAAGAAGAAAGAGCAAGTCTCTGGAAAAGAACTATAGAAATAATCTTTAAAAATACTAAAAATTCCCTATTGGGGATAGGATTAGATACATTACAATTAATGAATATTGGGACAGATAAAGCTCATAACGATGTTCTGGATGTAACCGTGACTCGCGGAATAATTGGTCTATTGATATATTTCTGGCTGTTGATAACTTATATCTGGATAAGTTTTAAAACAGCTTTTTACACACAAGAGATAAGTAAGAAGGTATTAATTGCGTCCTTTCTTGCCTGTGAAATTGGGTATTTAATCCAAAATCAATTTAGTTTTGGGTTAGTAACTATCCTTTTATATTTCTGGATGGTGATGGGGATGACAATGGTTATTGTTAAACCTCAAATACTATCCGGGAGACAAACTATTGTTACCCCCAGAATTAAAAACCTATCTTTTCGCTGGATTCTTTGCCTGCTAATTATGGGTATCACTGTGGTATTAATCTATCTTGCCTTTCGACCTTTCTTTGCTGATGCTCATTATCGAAAGGGATTTGATTTTGTAGAAAAGCATGAGTATGAAAAAGGCATCCCTGGATTAGAAAAGGCAGTTAAGACTTTTCCTTATGAAAATTGTTACTGGAAGGTATTAAATAGTATTTATGTCGAGCGGGCAAATAATGACCCTGTGAAAAGAAAGATATGGGTGAAAAAGGCGATTGAAGGCTCAGAATTTTTACTTACACTCATCCCTGAAGATATGGGTTCTTATTTTAATATGGGTATGGCGTATTATTTAGATGGAGATACAACGAAGTCAATTGCTTCTTATAAAAAGGTTTTAGAAAGTGAACCAGAGGCGATAGATACCCTTAATAACTTAGCCACTATTTATGCTAATCAAGGAGATTACAAGAAAGCCGAAGAGATGTTTAAAAAGGTATATAAGATAAGTCCTGGACATGCATCGGCTAAAAATAATCTTATACAACTTTATAAAATACAAGGAAGATATAAGGAGACGATGGAGTTAGATGCAGATTATGCCAAACAAATGCATATTCAATTAACCAAAAATTATTACGAAAAAGGTGATATAGACCAGGCGATTGAAGAGATTAAAAAGGTTCTTGAAATAGACCCCTCGGATATCCAATCCCGTCGCAATCTTGGCTCTTTCTACCTCTTGAAGAAAAGGTATCAAGAGGCAAAGATTGAATTTAATAATGTCCTTAAACTTGACCCAAATGATAATTATGCTAAACAAATGATTAAAGGGCTTTAGAGGAAAAAGAAATAAAAAAATCCGCTTAATCCGTTTAATCCGCTTACTAAAAAAATCTGTTTAATCATCTTACAAAAAAAATTCGACTTGTGCAGGTAGAAAATTAAGTTCTGGGGCTTTGCCCCAGACCCCATTGGGGGAAGGCGTTCCCCAAAACCCCCAGCAGGGGCTTGGGGACAGCGTCCCCAAAATATTATCCTTTTATTTCTACTTGCACAGGTCGCAAAATTTATAAAAAAGTAGTTGCAAATTTAATTGATTTATGATAAACTAACAACATCAAAAGCACAAAAGGAGGAAAATACCAAAAATGGGAAAAAACTTTTTATTTACTTCTGAATCTGTAACAGAAGGGCATCCGGATAAAATTGCTGACCAAATATCAGATGGAGTTTTGGATGCAATTTTAGCCAATGACCCAAAAGGAAGGGTAGCGTGTGAAGTATTAGTCGGAATGGGTTTAGTTTTAGTTGCCGGTGAGATTACCACTGATTGTTATGTAGAAATACCTAAGGTAGCAAGGGAAGTAATTAAATCCACAGGATATACTGTTCCTGAATATGGATTTGATTATCAAGATTGTGCAATATTAACCTGTATTAACGAACAATCCGCAGATATTGCCTTAGGTGTGGATAAAGAAGGGGCTGGTGACCAGGGAATGATGTTTGGCTATGCCATAAATGAAACTCAAGAATTGATGCCATTACCTATTATGTTAGCCCACAAATTAGTTAAGCGATTGGCGTATGTCCGCAAAAGAGGAATTCTTGATTTTCTGAGACCTGATGGAAAATCCCAGGTAACCGTAGAATATAAAAATGGGCAACCAGCGAGAGTAGATACGGTGATTATATCTGCCCAACATCACACAGAAGCAACCATAGAAAATATTCGAGAAGGAGTAGTTGAAGAGGTAATTAAAAAAACTATTCAGGCTGATTTTCTGGATAAGCAAACTAAGTTTTTTATCAATCCAACAGGTAGATTTGAAATTGGAGGTCCGGTAGGAGATACAGGACTTACTGGCAGAAAAATAATGGTCGATACCTATGGTGGTTGGGGAAGACATGGTGGTGGTTGTTTTTCAGGTAAAGACCCAACCAAGGTTGACCGCTCAGCATGCTATATGGCACGATACATCGCCAAAAATATCGTTGCCGCAGAATTAGCCTCTGCCTGTGAAGTTCAATTATCCTATGCTATCGGTGTTGCTGACCCGGTATCCATTATGGTTAATACCTACGGGAGCGGAAAAATTGAAGATGAAAAATTAGTAAAATTAATCCGCGAGGTCTTTCCACTTACTCCTAAAGGAATAATCAATCATCTAAATCTTCTTAGACCAATTTATTGTAAAACAGCGGCTTATGGACATTTTGGTCGAGAAGAAGAAGAATTCACCTGGGAAAAAACAGATAAGACTGAATTGTTGAAGAATATGGTGTAATTGGTAACTATTTAACCAGTTACCATTTAACCAATTACCAACTAAAGAGGAGGAAAAATGAATTACGATATTAAAGACATTGGATTAGCCGAAAAAGGCAAATTACGAATTGAATGGGCAAGTTATTCAATGCCTGTTTTGAAATTAATTCGACAGCGGTTTGAGCAAGAAAAACCATTGTCAGGAATAACATTAGGTGCGTGCTTACATGTTACTACTGAGACAGCCAATTTAGTTATTACTTTGAAAGCAGGTGGGGCAAATGTTGCCCTTTGTGCCTCTAATCCTTTAAGTACCCAGGATGATGTTGCCGCATCATTGGTCAAGGATTATGAAATCCCTGTTTTTGCGATTAAAGGTGAAGATAACGATATTTATTACAAACATATAAATAGCGTTTTAGATTACCAGCCAAATATTACGATGGATGATGGGGCAGATCTGGTTTCTACAATTCATACCACAAGACAGGAATTAATTAAAAATGTCATCGGTGGCACTGAAGAAACTACTACGGGTGTGATTAGATTACGGAGTATGGAAAAGAATAAGGTTTTAAAATTCCCGATTGTGGCAGTAAATGATGCTCAAACTAAACATTTCTTCGATAATCGCTATGGCACCGGCCAAAGCACTTTAGATGGAATTATTCGGGCAACGAATAAACTTATTGCTGGAACTAATTTTGTTGTTTGTGGTTATGGTTGGTGTGGTCGAGGGGTAGCAATGCGAGCTCAAGGTCAAGGAGCAAGAGTAATTATCACCGAAATTGACCCTCTCAAGGCTCTGGAGGCGGCTATGGATGGTTATCAAGTAATGCCAATGGAACAAGCCGCTCCAATTGGGGATATTTTTGTAACTGTGAGTGGCAATATCAGCGTGATTAGAAAAGAACATTTTGAATTAATGAAAGATGGAGCAATTATTTGTAACTCCGGCCATTTCGATGTCGAACTTAATCTAACACAACTTAAGGAACTATCTGCCTCTAAAAGAGATATGCGAGACTCAGTCGAAGAATTTACATTGAAAAATGGACGAAGGATTAACTTATTAGGTCAAGGACGATTAGTAAATTTAGCCGCCGCAGAAGGACATCCCGCTCAGGTTATGGATATGAGTTTTGCAAATCAATCCTTATGCGCCGAATATATGAAAAAAATGGCTAAAAACCTTGAATTAAAGGTATATACAGTCCCTAAAGAGATTGATTCGCAAATTGCCTTTTTAAAACTGAAATCTATGGGGATTGAAATCAATACTCTCACGCCAGAACAACAAAAATATCTACAAGCATGGGAAATGGGAACATAAAATAAAGGTAAGCGTTCAGGTCATCGCAAGATGTCTAATAATAATGTAAAATGGGCAATGTCCAATGAAAAATGTAAAATGAGAGAATGGATGAAAGGTGATGATATTACTGAAAGACTAATTGACTTTACAGAATTGACTTTTAAATTTTTAATTGCTCATTTTACATTGGACAGTTATTTTTTAAGTAGCTGAACGCTTACAAATAAAGAACAATTTGATTAGAATGTTCCCCGCTGGCGGGGGATAAAGGAGGTGGAAAAGAATGTCTGTTACTCCTACATTAGATAGAATACCTGTTGAAGTAGAAGAATTACCCGCGATATTAATACCTTATAAATGTGAGCATTGTAACATACCATTGAAAAAAGTTAAAGATTTATATGTTTTGTCAAAAATAGAAAAAACATCAGGTGGAAAAGTTAGACTTGATATTGATAGAGGTGTTCCTGTAGTAACATATATATGTCCTAATTGTGGGAAATTTACAATTTTTTCTGCAAGGAAATTAGGGGAAATATAAGAATGGCTGAAGAAACCTTAACCGAAAAAATAGAAGTAAAAAGAGAAGAATCAAGAATAAAAGTAGTCATAATGTTAATCTGGCTTTCGGGTGTGTTGATAACCATCTCTATCATCACAGGTTCAATCCTTCTTTATATTTTACCCGTAGATAAATTCTCTTTTAAGGATATGCTTAATCTTGTTCTTGTTGTTTGGTCAATCTTCTCTGGTTTATTAGGTTGTGCGGTAACATTCTATTTTTCAAGTAAAGGATAAAATGGAAAAGGATTAAGAAAATGATTGGAATAGTTATTGTTACACATGGTGAATTAGGGGCTAAACTTGTTGAGACTGGACAATGGATAGGGCTTAAAAAGGAAAATTTAGAAATCGTTTCTTTTTTCCCGAGTGAAGGATTGGATGATTTATCTAACAAAATTTCAAATGCCATTAAAAAAGTAAATAAAGGAGATGGTGTAGTTCTATTAACGGATTTACTTCACGGTAGTTGTTCAAAAGTAGCCGGTGAGTTTCTTGAACAAAAAAGAATTGAGGTAATTTGTGGAGTAAATTTACCGATGATTATCAGTCTTATGTCTCATCAAGATTTAGATTTACACCAGGCAGTGAAAAAAGCCAAAGAATCATCAAGAAGAAATATTGTAAGTCTGAGAGAACTATTGAAGGGGAAAAAAGAATAAAATAGGGAATATTATTCTAAGATAATTATCATGGCTATAGATTTAATTCGAATTGATGATAGATTTATTCATGGCTTAGTCATCATCGGCTGGGCAAGGGCATTAAGGTGCAAACAAATCGTAGTTGCCAACGATAAAGTCGCTAAAAATGAGCCTCAAAAGAAATTAATGAGGATAGCTACCCCAGATGAAATAAAGATATTTATTGTCACTATCAATGAAGCCGCTGACTTAATCAAAAAAGGACAATTTGATATACTTCCTACCATATTACTTATTTCTAATCCGAAAGATGCCCTGCAATTGGTTCAGGAGGGTATCTCTATTAAAAATATAAATGTCGGCGGAATGAAATTTACCCCGGACAGAAAACAATTATTTCCTTCTATTTCAATGAATGATGAAGAAATGCAGGTATGTCGTCAATTAGCCGCTAATTATGGAATTGAACTTGAAGTAAGAACTTCACCTGAGTCTCCCGCGGCTAATCTCCTTGACCATATATAAAGAGTAGCTAGTGTCGTGTTGAACAAATAACGCACGGAATTTGATTCTGGTAACTGATGATTGGTAACTGGTGATTGGTAATTGGTAACTGGTGATTGGTAACTGGTAATTGGTAACTGGTAATTGGTAACTGGTAATTAAATACCGTTCGGCTGAGGTAATCGGTCAGTTATTGGTGGGAGAAAGGCATAAAGATTAAATTTCTCGCTAAGGCGCAAAGAACGCAAAGGAATAA
>JBFLXS010000076.1 GCA_040755795.1 bacterium
TGTGAATAAATCCATGTAAATTTAAGTGTAACCTCTCAAGTGCTTTATTTTAATAGAGTTATACATACATTAAAACTTCTTCCTCATCAAAGGGACTATACTTTTTCTTGTCAACAGCCTCTTGAATAGCGACAGAGCACTAGAGAAGAACTTCACCGTGCCGCTGAGGCTCAGGAAAAATCGCAACAAGCACTTAAGCAACAAGTAGAGAATCAAAAACTTTTGGCTCAACTTGAATCCATTAATGCACTGCTTGCTTCTTATGGTGATCAAATTGAGGAAATGAAGGGAAATAGTACAGTCGTAATGACACTAAAAGAACGGTTTGAAAAGAAGAGAAATAAGTTGCGTGAATCTTTGGAAAAAGTACTTTCTGACGCAGGGCTAAATTTAGAATAGAAACTTAGAGAAGAATTGGAGTCAGCTCTCGAATTAAGAATTAACGCAAGCAGGAAGAAAAGAGAATTGCAAAACAAAGTTTTTGTCTAATCCAGCGATGTTCCCTGATTTTTATGAGAGGAGGCGCTGACTTGCTTCGCGTGCCCGTGAGTTTTGTCATTATGACCAAATGATGTATAGGAGACTAAATGAAATTCAGTGAACTGGTTAGATTATTAGAAGAAAATGGATTTAGAATTGTGAAAGAAAAAGGCTCAATAAGATACTATGGAAAGACTGGGTGGAATAAAATGGTTCGACTTGATTACCACGGATCAAAGGAAGTTCCTACAGGCACTTGCAATAGTATCCTAAAGGCTGCAGGAATTAAATGACCATAAGGAGGATAAAATGATTGAATTACCATATTCATTAGTAATTGAAGCTACGGAAGAACCAGACTATTTTGGTTTCTATTCCCTGGATTTGGAAGGTTTTTCAGGCATAGGACATTCTGTAGAAGATTGTTTGTACCAGGCTAAGTGGGGAATGAAAGAACATGTTGCTTTACTAAGGGAACAAAGGATTCCAGTCCCTCCTGAGAACCCAAAAGCTAAGATTATTATTCAGAATGAAAGAAAGTTAGCTAGGGCAATAGTCTAACAAATCGCTGAAGCTGACGGTACTTCGCACCGCAGCTTAGCTTTATCGTTATGGTTATGAAGTTGGTAGGGAAGCCTGCTCCCCTGATTAAATCAGGGGTTAACCCTAACCCTTTCACCAAAAACTCCTAAATATATCCCTTTATCTCCTTTTTTTTCACAGGTCTAAAGTTACCTGCACAGGTGAAAAGAATTTCGGATTTTGGACTTTTGTAAGCGTCCAATATTCTGGTGTTTCTGTGTTTTGGTGTCTGGGCTACATAGACTACCAGACACATAGACACCCGGCACCAGACCACCTGAACGGTTACGATTTTTCAATCCGCAATTTACAATTCGCAATCTGCAATCAAATAATTCCCAATTTTTTACCAACAAGCTTAAATTTATCCAGGGCGATTTCGAGTTGTTTTTGAGATAGGGTAGCGATGACACTTACCCGAATTAGTGAGGATTCCTTTGAAACTGCTGGTGGGACAACAGGATTTACTATTATCCCTTCTTCTTCTAACAAACCAGCGGTTTTAAAGGTTATTTCGTCGTTACCAATGATGACAGGGATAATGGGGGTTACTGTTTCTTCCAGGGTAAATCCTAATTCCATTAACCCTTTTTTCATAAAGTTAGCATTATGATGTAGTTGTTGTAGTAATTGTGGTTCTTCTTCCATTACTTCAAGACCAGCAATGACAGTAGCGGCTATAGCCGGTGGTGGGCTGGCTGTGAAAATAAAGGCTCTTGAGTTAAGTTTTAAGAAAGCAACTATTTGAGCGGTTGCACCGGTAAATCCACCTATAGTAGCAAATGTTTTACTGAATGTGCCGCAGATGAGGTCTATTTCACCTTCCATATTGTAATACTCAAGTATGCCATGTCCTTTGTCACCTAAGACGCCACTGCCATGGGCATCATCTACCATAACTTTAGCACCATATTTATCTGCCACCTGCTTTATCTGCGGGAGATTAGCCAGTGTGCCTTTCATACTGAAGACACCATCAGTAACAATAAGCTTATTTTTGGAAGGGTCAGCCGTAGCGAGTTGTTCTTCAAGATTTGTCATATTGTTATGTTGGTATATCTTTACTTCTGCCTTTGACAGGCGACAGCCTTCTATAATACTGGCATGATTTAATTCATCACTAAATATCATATCCCCTTCTTTAACCAGGGCGGCGATTGTCCCCATCATAGTCATAAATCCTGTGCTAAAAACGATTGTATCTTCAGTGCCTTTAAATTGTGCGAGTTTTTTCTCCAGCCGATGATGTAAGGTAGTAGTGCCGGTAAGCACCCGTGAGCTACACGCACCTGTGCCATATTCCTGGATAGCCTTGATAGTTGCAGAGATAACCTTTGGATGAGTGGCTAATCCCAGATAATTATTTGACCCAAGCAAAATCATCTCCTGACCTTTCATTCTCACCAACGGTGCTGGTGCACTTTCCATCTCCCGAAGGTAAAAGAATTGGTGATGAGATTTTAGGTAGTCTATTTTTTTATTGAATTCATAACATTTATCGAAAAGATCCATTTTTGTTCTCCTGAAAATAGGAAGTAGAGAGTAGAAAGTAGAGAGTAGAAAGTAAAGAAAACACCACTCCTCATGCTTATCTCCCCATCTCCCACCTTCTATCTCCTATCTACTATTTTCATCCTCATTTGTGAACCAACGGTTCATGACCGTTTCCCCTGAAAATAGCGAATTAGTGAATTAGAGATTAGCGAATTAGTATAGTATCCACAGACTCGTATCCTCTGGTGTAGAACAGATATTCCCCCTTAATAAAGGGGGTTAGGGGGTTGTTCTTCCATTATTTACTGAACTGATAGGAATTTGCTTTTTGAGGATTTTTTGCTTCGCAACATTTTGCGGACGCAACATACTTCGTATTCTCGCTTTGCTCGAATTCGGATGTTACCTTCACTTTTGCCCATTATGGGAATATGTTACCAAAATCTTTCCCTATTGTCAACAAAAATTTTCGACCTGTGAAATAGGTCGACCTGGGAAAACAAAATTATACCACACTACTTGGTGTAAGAAAAGGAGATAGGGAAATTAAGTGAGTAAGCGGATTAAGCGGAAAAAATGGGAAAAAATAAATAAATCCGTTTAATCCGTGTGACAAATTTTTAATAGTAAAGGGATTTAATAGTAAGCGGATTTAGCAGATTGAGCGGATTTTTTTTATTTTTTTCCGCTCAATCCGTTCAATCCGCTTATAATAAAAAATGGTAACCGTTCAGGCTATATATCAAAAGTGTAAGAAAGGGGATAAGGAGATAAGAGTGATATGGAGATAAGATAATAGAAATAGATTGAAATTTATAGAAATTAGGTAGAAATTGATTGTGGAAAACAACAAATTTCCATAAATTTCTATTAGTTTCTATTAATTTCAATTTTTTTAATAATATCTCCCTATCTCCTTAATCTCCACATCTCCTTTTGTTACACCACCTGAACGCTTACAAAAAATGTAATCTGTTTAATCAGCTTACAAAAAAATTCGACCTATTTCACAGGTCGAAATTTTTTCCAGCAATTTTTCACTCTCCAATTATTCGTGGGACTTTAAAGAATTGATTCTCTTCATCCGGGGCATTGGCTAATACATTTGCTACTGGCAGGGAATTCTGGATTTCATCCTCGCGCAGGACATTAGTTAATGCCAGAGGATGCGAAGTTGGTGGTATATTTTCAGTATTTAGTTCGTTGATTTTAGCCGCATAATTTAAGATATTATTCAGTTGATGAGTAAATTCTTCCTTCTCAGATTCTTCTAACTTCAATCTTGCCAATAAACAAACATGTTCAACTTCTTTTTGGGTAATATCCATTTTTTCTGCTCCCTTTCTTAACTGGATAATGTCAAAAACTCACCCTCAACCTTCTTAATGTCCTCCGCCTTCTTTAGCCTCTTTCTTCCATTGGTATAATCGAGGATAGAGTTTATTATGTAGATATTGAGTCCTTACTCCTTCTAATTTCTCTTTTACCTCTATATCTTTTTCTGCCTTATTTAAAAGTCCCAGTTCAATCTGGCACATCGTGATTATTTCTTTTCTCTGTTTAATCCAGGGAGCATTCTGACTGGCGTCTTTAGTCTCTAACCAATATAGTTTATCTTTTTGTTTTTTTATGGTGCGTGCTATTTTTTGTTTTGTTGCTTTGGGTTTGTTCAGGTTGATGAGACTAAGTGCCTCGAGCACCACATCGGGAGTAACATTAAATCGGGTGGATAATTCGACAATAATTTTTAATGTCGTTTCATCTAATTTGTAATCTTTATACAGTTTGAGTAACTCATTTAATTGATTTTCTTCTGTTCTGGTAGTTTCTGCAATCCATGTTTTGGTCTTTTTTTCTCTTAATTCCTTTTCTTGTTTAAGCACTTTTTGTTTTTCAGCGGTTTTATTATAAACAATATTATAAGTCACAATAAAGACTATTACCGTTATTGTGACTAATATTATTAGACCAATGATTTTACTTATTATTTTTAACAACATCAATATTTGCCTCTTTTAAGAGATTCATTGCTAACTCATCCGGATACGCACCTTCATAGACTATCTTTTTAATTCCAGCATTAATTAACATTTTAACACATAAAATACAAGGTTGATGGGTACAATAAAGTGATGCTCCATTAATACCCATTCCATGTAATGCAGATTGAATAATAGCATTTTGTTCAGCATGTAATCCCCGGCAGAGTTCATGTCGTTCTCCAGAGGGAATTTGCATTTTATCCCGCAGACAACCTATTTCATCACAATGTTTTAGTCCTGTCGGAGCACCATTATAACCGGTAGATAAAATATACTTATCTTTAACGATAACGGCGCCCACCTGCCTTCTCAGACAGGTCGAGCGTTTCGCAACTAAGTGAGCAATTTCCATAAAATATGTATCCCATGACGGTCTTGTTTTCATTATTTAATCAGAAGATAACTTCTATCTTCTACCCTCCCCAAAAGATTTCCACCTGTGCAATTAGAAATAAAGGGATAGAATTTTTTCTTGACAATTATATTAAGTTAAATATAAAATTATATCTATGAGAGAAAGATACACTGATTGGAAAATATTTTTTATTTTCTATCTTCCATTAGCCTTCATTACTACCTACATCCACATCCGATTTACCAGTGAATTTGGTTATGAGTGTGAGGTATTTGGCAAACCTAATGGTCATTCAGCCATCATAGAAGGACAAGCGTTTGCTCCAACTCAATATCGAATATTAATGCCGTTTTGTGCAGAGTTTATCCATCAAGTGCTAAATATCTCTATTGCCAGTAGTTATCATTCACTCCGTGTGATTACCACATTTTTAGTTCTTTCGCTTTTTCATATCTATCTTACCAGATGGTTTGATACACCAAAGGCACTTATTGGCACACTTTATCTCGCGGGCTCGATTCCTTTATCTTATCTGTATTGGCCATATCCCCAGGATATGTTTAACTTAATGATGTTTATCGTAGGATTCATCGCTATTCGTGAGCATAAAGACAATTGGCTTTATCTTATCCTCATCTTAGGCAGCCTGAATTATGAAACGATAGTATTTTTAATCTTATTCTATTTCTTCTATCATTCTGGGCAGATGAAGTTTAAAAAATTAATTGGACGGACAATAAGTTATCTGGCAATTTGGACTTTAGTTATGGTTCTAATTCGCTTAAAATATGGACTTTTACCCAATTTTATGGATAATCAGGTTCATTTAATTGGCTATCCAATGTATCAAACTAATCTAAAGATGTATGCAAACATCTTTAAAAATATCTCTTTAACCAATGGTTGTTTTTATATCTTTTTGCTTTTTGGTTTTTTTTGGATATTAGCCTTTCTTCATCTGAGTAAAAAGCCAAAATTTTTAGTAAAAACGGCGTGGGTAATTCCGATATATTTAGTATTTCATTTTTTCATCGCCAGTTTTGGTGAAACACGGGTATTTCTACCGTTGTTTTTGTTACTTATTCCTCTGGGACTTTTTTCAATATTTAAAGTTTGAATAGGGACGGTTAATTTTATCATTTTCCGTAACTGTTCAGCCACTGATTAACACGGATTAGCACGGATAAAACGGAGGAGAAACCCTCATGAGTCTTACGACTCACAAGGATGATGAAAATAAAGGGGTTCGGGACTCGGGAATAAAAGAATCCCCCAACCCCGATTTTCAGAGAAAAAAGAAAGATTTTAAGCAAACATCCCTATCTTTAAATTTTTACTTTTAACTTCTACAGTTTCATCCGTGTCCATCTGGGACTGAACAATTACTCACTTTGTAAGTGTTCAGGTATCAGCACTCAGTAGGGAGAAGTTACTCTTCACTGACTTCTGTTCTCTGATGACTGCTTGCTTACTTCACCTTAACGATTCAATTCTTTCTTCCGGAGCAATAATATCTGCAATGCGAACACCAAAGTTATCATCAATAACGACAACTCCGCCTTTCGCAATTAATTTACCGTTGACAAAAATATCGACTGGTTCATTAGCCATTTTATCTAACTCAACAATTGAGCCTGAACCTAAATCCAATATTTTTTTAATCGTCATTTTCTTTCGGCCAATTTCAACACTAACATTCATTGGGACATCCATTAACAGTTTTAAGTTTGCTGGTAATTGCTCTGTTTCAGTCGGTTTCAATCTGGTAAATTGAACTGGATGAACTCCCGGGGCAAATGCTGGTTTTTCTACTTCTTTAGGTTTTGCCGTCTCTCCTATAACCGTTTTAACTATTGGTTTAGCGATATTTAATGGTAGCAACTGGACTAATTTACCTTCACTTAAATCTCCTAATGTCAGATTGTAATCTACCTCAACCACTTTACTTTCGCGGAATATAGGAAGGTCTTTGGGAACACCCTTCTGGAAATCAACAATCTTTATTTTAGGTGAGGAGGCGGTTACAGTTTTACCGATGGTCGATGACAAAGACACAGCAGAAGATTCTATCATTTGTCCTAATGCCTCACCCAGGGCACCTAAATACAAATCGTTTATTTCTTCAGGTGGTGAGGTTCCATCGCCACCCATCATTAAATCGGCAATCATTGCCCCGTGTTCTTTCAGAAAAACGATATAAGTTGGTCCTTTAATTCCACCAGAATATTCTACCTCAACAACAATTGCTGTGCCAGGAACCTCTTTTGTAATATTATCCGGAGTAATCTCATTGATTTCCGGAGCGGCAATAGTTACCTGTTTATTTAAAATAGTTGAAAGTGCAGTTGCCGCGGCGTTCATTGAAGAACCAGAAATATCTTTTAAAACACTACCTTCTTCTTTAGTCAATCCTGTTGTTCCTTCTTCTTCCTCTGCCTCTTCGCCTAAAAGAGCCTCTAATTCAGCTTGTGTAAGTTCATTTCCTCCAACCATTGGATTTTCGCCTCCTTTTCACCGGTTACCAATCACCAATTTTAGTAGACCTTTTTTGCCACTAAAAGTATAAGTCCTCCCTGGTTTGTTTTATGCCAGATAAATCTCTTAATCTTCCGATAAAAAGCCCTTATTTGTGGGAGTAATTTCTCTGGCACCTCATAATCCAACCATCTTCTTGGGATACTTAAAGAGGTAACCGCTATAAGATTAAAACCATTTATATTGAATAATCTTTTTAATGTCTGATATGGAAAATTAAAAATATGTCCTTCTGCAAATAAAAAATTAGTTAACCCTTTTTTCCCTCTTGCCTCTGCCCCAGAAACATTAGGCACAGTGGCTAAAACCAGCCCTTCTTTTTTTAAAATTCGATTTACCTCTTTTAATATCCCATTTGGGCTGACGACATGCTCTAAGACATCCAACATTGTCACGAGGTTAAAACTTTGTGTTTCAAAGCCTATCTCCTCCACCGAACCTGTAAATACTTCTAATCCTAATTCTTCTCTGGCATATTCAGCCGCATCATTGGAAAATTCTACACCTTTTGCCTCATAACCCTTTTTTTTGAGCAATTCAATAAAAAAACCTAACGCACATCCTACATCCAGACAAACAAATTTCTCTTGAAAACAAATTTTTCCCAGAGTTTTATCCCAGAATCTTAAAATTGGTTCAAATCTGTATTTAATTATATGATGTTTTCTTTGAGCGTATTCTTTAAATCCATACTCTTGATAATAGCCAGATGAATAATATTTTTTTAATTCTTCTTTTGTGGCAATAGGGTGACGAAACATCAAACCACATTCTTCGCATTGGAAAATAGTCGTGGTCCCTATTTCGCAAAGTTTTTTAAAAACACTCTCCCCACATAAATCACAATTCATCTTATATATTATAACAGATTATTGGTTAATGTCAAGAAAAATTTCGACCTGTGCAGGTAGAAAATTAAGGAAGCAGATTTTTAATAGTAAGCGGGTGGATTTAGTAAGCGGATTTAACGGATTTAGCGGAAAAAGAAATAAAAAAATCCGCTCAATCCGTTTAATCCCCTTACAAAAATTGTAACCGTTCAGGCTATATATCAAAAGTGTAAGAAGGGGGATAAGGAGATAAGGAAGATATGGAGATAAGATAATAGAAATAGATTGAAATTTATAGAAATAGGTAGAAATTGATTGTGGAAAACAACAAATTTCCATAAATTTCTATTAGTTTCTACTTTTAATAATATCCCCTTATCTCCTTTATCTCCATATCTCCTTTTCTTACACCACCTGAACGCTTACCAAAAATTTTAACATTCTAAATAAATAGGTGCGGTGTTCTATGTTTCCATAAATCTTTCTATGGCATCAATTGTCTCTTTAAAGGTAAAGTAATTGCAATGATGAACATTTCTTTCTTGAGTAAAATGTTGGTGATATTCATCGGCTATTTCTATCGAGGTCATATTTTTTGTATTTACCACCATATCATTAGCGTACCCAAAGAATGCATCAGCAACCATATCCAGGATATTTTCTAAGACTGCTTTCTGAAAGAAATTTCTTGGCTCGAAATCTGATGTAATAGCCGCATAGGTAGTATTTGGAGGTTTTTGATCTGGATTTAGTGTTGTTAGAAACGGTGAGTTAGGATTTTGTGCCCATAATCCGGGGATAACTTCCGGGTTGTCTAATTTAGAAGAAAGATACCTGATTACTCCTGTAAGGAAAGGTAATGCAATCTTTAACCAGGCGCCGCCAGTTAAACTAAATAGTGTTGTGAGCAAATCAGCCATTGTTTTCCAGCGTATTGGGTCGGCTAAAGTTGTGCCGGCATTTGGTGTTCCAACCATTATCGCTTTATTAACGACTATCGCTTTTTTAACTAATTCACTCTGGCATAACTCTGTTAAACTCCTTAATACCAATCCTCCTCTTGAATGAGAAATTATATCAACCTGAAAACCATCAGGTAGAATTTTTAACATCTCCCTGCTATTTTCTTTCGGTGTTTTTGATAATGTTTTATGGTCAAATCCTAATATCATATCATATTTATTTTTCCATCTTTTAATTGTGTCTCCTGTAATAGCACCAAATCCACCTGCGGTTGAGCTAAATGTTCCGTGAATAAAGAGTAATATCTTTTTGCCTTTTAAAGATGGCAAATCATTAAAAGGTTGGATGTTATTAAAATCGTCAGTAATTACCCCGAATCCCTCTTTAACATTCTTTTCTTCTATTTTAGAGATAATCCCGTTAATTGCTCCCTCCACTTGTTCATCAACCCAATCTTTAATGAACTTCAAACAATAAATAAATTTACTCCTGATACCTCTGGTAGTAATTTCCTGTGTTATAAAGGGTATTTTAAAAGATTTTATGTGTGATTCTACTCCTGGGGCTCTTAACCCTGTGCGATAGGTTCTTTCTGACTCACCAAAATACCACTTCCAGATTCCATTTTCTGCGGTTAAAAATACGGTTTCCTCTTTCGGGCCACATTCTACCTGGAGTTGAAGTGGTTCTAATTGTTCTCCTTTGTCTAAGGAGCGCTGTTTTACAGGCTGAAATTCTAAAACATTTGATACTATAAACCCTCCATTTTCTAATCCTTCAATTACTTCCGGATTAGATTCTCCGATTAAATCCCGTGTTTTAGAAGAAGATAGATTATTTACCCTGACAGTGCCGTTAAACTCTGATGCCGTCCCAAGTATAATTCCTTGAGCGACTGGGAGAGATAAGTTTTTTTGAGTAATACAATATCGGTTTTTATACAAAGAATCTGAAACCCTAACCTGTGACTCTTCTGTTGCTGAGAACATCTTTCTTCCCTGGAGTTCCCGTGGTCCTTCTAATTGTGGTTTCTGGGCAAACCCATTATGTAAGAGACTTCTCTGAACACGAATTATCAGGTCTTGATAGGTTAAATTTCCATTCGTATCTCTTATCCATTTGCATAAATTATAAGAAAAGGCGCCATTGAAACTATCGGCGATATAGGCATCTGCGGCTGACTCTCTATCTTCGCAGGCGGCTAAGAGTATATGATTAATACCCACATCGGCACAATTTCTCCCCACGGATTTTGTAAATCGCCTTACGGATATTGGAATACTTCTTTCCCGTAAAGCAATATCATCTGGTGGTAAAAGATACCGATATTGGATAGTAGGAGTAGCTTTTACCTCCCTTTGTAAAGATTCTATTTCTCGAGTTGCCGTTCCTGAATGACAGGAATCAATAATAACCGAAAGATTCACACCTTTGGGTAATCGGTTAAAGGTTTTACTAAAATCATCATCAGTTAAAAAACTGTTTGCATTACGGAAGTCCATATCATACAGACAGAGTATCTCGTCCCTATGGTCATTCAATTCATCAAGGACGCCTCTATCAATTATCTGGGAGCCGTGTCCTGAGAAATGAAATACCAGAACATCTCCAGGTTCAGCATCATCTATTAACCAGCTTAATCTTGACATAAGATGGTCTCGAGTAACACTTTCATCAATTAGAGAACGGATATTCTCTTGTTTAAATTCGAAATATGTCTGTAATATATGGTTCATATTTTTGACATCATTCACACATCCTCTAAGACAAGACACATACTTATATTTGTTTATTCCAACTAACAATGCCTTCTTTTTCATTTTTATCCTCCTGAAAATAGGTTATGGGACGCAGATTTTCGCAGATTATCAGGATGTATATTTAAAAATCCTGATAATCTGCGTTTATCTGCGTCCTATTTTAGATAGTAAATGGTGTTTGTGCTTCAAATTTAGGGTTGAGCTTACCTGCCCAGAAATAATTAGGTGTTTGGTCTGGTGGCATACGCAGAAGTATAGACTTATAGAATTTTTTATAGTTACCTTTAAATGCCCCATTTTTCCAGACCCTGAGCAACTGTCCAGTGAACAAGCCATTAAAATCACCATCCGAAGACAATTGATTATCCTGACAACCTGAAATGAGTAAAACCGCAGCCTTAACCTTTGCTTTAGCCTCTTTTAGTGTAGGGTCTTTTAGTATTTCGTCATAGAAATCTTTGTTATTTCGGTAGGTGCGTAGTGCGACATCCGGTGGCATAAAACGATATTTTACCTGCGAAGAACTAATATTCGCGCTTCGGTTGTTAATTGTCCCCTGGTAATATGCGGCTTTAGTTACTGTGCCACTATGACAACTGTCAGAAAAGACAAGAATACGCACGCCATCTTTAAATTTCCCCCATAAAGAGTATAGTTGGTCATCCACTAATTCCCCATCATACAGACACCAGGTTTCATCTTGAGCATCAGGTTCATCATTGTTGAGGTCAGGCAACTGTCCTCCGTGTCCTGAATAACTCACCATAAAAATATCACCTTTAGTTAGTGTTTTAGCGGCGTTAGAGATTTCTTCCATCACCTTTGTTCGGGTAGCAAATTTTGTTAATAAGGTTTTAACCTTAAATTTTTTGGATTTAGCGATAAACGCCATATCCTCTGCATCTGCTTCGCAAGCATTCAAATCGCCTGACCACCCTCCATAATGCTTTGGGTCAACTGAGTTAAGTCCAATTGTTAGTGCTATTCCTTTTGCCATGATAAACTCCTCCTTTTTTTGGTAATTGGTAACTGATAACTGGTAATTAGTTACCAGTTACTTACTTTTAATTTCGTGAAGTCCTATTTTTTTATCCCCCCTTTCTCCTTTTTGGGAAAATTTTACCACAAATTGTGGTTTTTGTCAATAAAAATTTCTCTTGAAAATTTATACCATAAATGTTATAATAATACAAGAATCCTTTGATAAATAAGTATTAATCTGTGTTTTAATCCGTGTCCATCTGTGGCTGAACAGTTACCAAATTAAGGGAGCGTGATTTAAAATGAATGAAGTAAATTTGAATGAACTGGTAGAAAAATGTGGAGGATTAGGTAAGAGAAAGGTTAAAGAGATAATGAGCAAAGATGTCGTGACGGTGAAAGAGGATAGTAATTTCCTTGAGTTTGTGACCAATGTTGAGATGTATGATTATGTCGCTTTCCCGGTTTTAGATGAAAAGAATGAAATAATCGGGATTGTTTCACAAACAGATTTGCTTAAATTAATCTTATTCCATGGACTCTCCGGAACAAGGATGTTAGAGACAGAGGCTTTTTTGGGCATCCCTTCTATACGGGCAATAATGAGTACCAGCCCGATAACTCTCTCTCCTGAAGATACAATAAATGAAGCCGTGTCTCTTATGGTTGAATACGGTATCCAGAGCATCCCGGTGGTAGAAGAAAACCAGGTTATTGGAATGGTTGTTAAAAAAGATATCATAGAAGAGATTTTAAAGATATTGGGGTTATAAAGGAGAAGGTTGAGGTTAAGGAGAAACGGACATGAGTCTGCGGCTCACAAAGGACGATGAAAATTAATGGGACGCAGATTTACAGGATTTACAAGATTTGAAAAAAAACACTAAGGCATTCTAAAAACATCAAGAAACTCTAAGGAAATAACTATAGAAATACAATAATAAAAAATTAATTTTAATCCTGTTCATCTGCGAAAATCTGCGTCCTAATTTACATTTTCAGGGGAAACGGACATGAGCCCAGGCTCACAAAGGGCAATGAAAATGGGAGAAGGACAACCCCCTAACCCCCTTTATTAAGGGGGAATATGTGTTCTAAACCAGAGGATACGAGTCTGTGGATACTATACTAATTCGCTAATCTCTAAT
>JBFLXS010000077.1 GCA_040755795.1 bacterium
ACCGTAAAAGCTGATTAAATCAGAAGAGTGAACACATTTTTAAGGCTGGAGGCTCTAAATGCTTTATAACTGCTGGTAAAATCATAAACTACAGTTGATTGTGGAATTTAGATGCGTTTGCCCTGGGGTTGGGAGAGGTCTATCTGCCTTTTGCCTTAGAACGGAAATATCCTAATGCCTCTAAGGAGTGGGGCTGGCAATATGTTTTTCCATCCAGCCGAATATCCAGCGACCCTCGCAGTGGTAAGATGCGACGACACCACTGCGATGAAAGTGGATTGCAAAGAGCAGTTCTGCAAGCAGGACGATTAGCTGGTTTGTCAAAACCAGTTAGCCCTCATACATTTCGACATAGCTTTGCTACACACTTACTGGAGGCAGGGTATGACATCCGAAGAGTACAGGAATTGCTTGGACATAAAGATGTTTCTACTACTATGATTTATACCCATGTGATTAATAAGGGTGGGATGGGAGTCCAAAGTCCACTGGATATGTTAAATTGATTTCTTAAACTGTCAAAAGAACTGAATAGATACATATCTTGTATCCTGTATCAATTAAACAAATAACGCCTCTGCTTTAGCCAGTATCTGGTTATCTTTATAGTGCATCAATTGGATAGCCTTAGCCGGGCATTCTGAGGCACATATCCCGCAGCCCTGGCATTTGGCTGCCTCAATCTCTGCTGCCCCCTTGGCATTGATAAAGGGCACATCATACGGACACATACGGATACAGGTTAGACAGACAACGCATTTATTTCCATCAATAACCGAAACAACTCCACCTACATCTAAGTGGTCTTTTGCCAGGATAGTAGCCGCTCGACCAGCGGCGGCTTGTGACTGGGCGATGGACTCTTCAATCAGCTTGGGTGAATGTGCCAGCCCACACAAAAACATACCCTCTGAAGCAAAATCTACTGGCCGAAGTTTCATATGCGCTTCAAGGAAAAATCGCTCGGCATTCAATGTTACCTTCAACAATGGAGATAAACTTTCATTTCCTGGGTCTGAAAGAATAGCCGGTGCCAGTACCACCAAATCCGGATTCAAAACCAATTTCTCTCCCATTATCGGGTCAACAACTTCTACTTCCAGAGGATTTTCGATTTCTGACTCAAAATCGGGGCTCGGGACTCGGGGCTCGGGGCTCGGGACTCGGGACTCGGGGTTCGGGACTCGGGGTTCGGGGCTCGGGAAAATAGGCTGATGGCTGATGGCTGAAAATTCAGGTATAGTGCCTCGTGTCTCCTCTCCTTCTCCCTTTCTCCCTTTCTCCGTTTCCCCGTTTCCCCCTTTCTCATCTGTCCTCTGTCTTCTGACCTCTGGTTTTGCATCCTCTTCGTATCGGATAAATATCACTCCAGCCTCGCGGGCTTGACGATAGTAATCTTCACGGAAGCCATAAGTCCTTATGTCTCGATAGAGAATATAAATCTGTGTTTCGGGACTTATCTCTTTGATTTTCAAGGCATTCTTTATTGCCTGACTACAACATACCCGACTGCAATACGGTCGTTCACTGGTGCGAGAACCAACACATTGAATCATAACGACGGTGTTCGGGACTCGGGACTCGGGACTCGGGATTCGGGATTCGGGATTCGCTAACCTCTTTTCTAATTCAAGTTGTGTGATTACTCTTTCGTCCTCGCCGTATAAATATTCTGTTGGTTGGTATTCTATCCCGCCTGTGGCTACAATCACCACGCCATGTTCTATAGTCATTTCGGAGTTCGGAGTTCGGATTTCGGATTTAAAATGCCCGACATGTCCTGAGAACTTCGTTATTTCACTCGACAGGTGGATTTTAATCGACTTATGCGAGGTAACCTTTTCTATCACAGATTTAAGATACACTTGTGGGTTATCGCCTTCTAAGGTGAAATAGAGATGTCTTGCATTTCCACCAAGCTCAGATTCCCTTTCTACCAGTTCAACCTCAAATCCTTGTTCGGCTAATGATAGAGCAGATACCATGCCGGATAGTCCGCCACCAATGACCAGTCCCTTGCGGGTAATCTCCATTGGGATAAGGTAAAGTGGTTCAAGTATTGCCGCCCGTGCCACTGCCATAGAAACCAATTGTTTTGCCTTTTGGGTAGCCGCTTCCGGGGTTGAACCGTGCACCCAACTGCATTGGTCACGGATATTAGCCATTTCAAATAAATATTTATTTAAACCTGCCATCTGAATTGTATCTTGAAATAGTCGCTCATGTGTTCGTGGGGTGCAGGAAGCAACCACCACTCGATTCAAATTATGTTCTTTGATCTTATCTCGGATTAAGGCTTGTGAATCCTGTGAGCAGACATATATCTTTTCCTCGACACAAATGACATTGGGCAGGGTTTTAGCGTGTTCAACAACTGCGGGCACATTCACTACTCCAGCGATATTTATCCCACATCGACAGACAAAAACACCAATTCGGGGCGGAAGTCCACTGACATCTATCTCTGGCGGATATTCTTTCTTAGTCATCAGGCTACCACGGACATCCGCAAGCAATTCGCCTACACATCCAGCCGCCCCGGATGCCTGCATAACCGTTTCTGGAATATCCTTTGGTTCACTAACCGCACCACAGACATAGATGCCTTCACGAGAAGTAGCCATTGGTGTCCAGGTAGAGGTGGCACAAAATTGATACTGATTTAGCTCTACTCCAAGATTCTTTGATAGTTCATAAGTTTTAGCAGAAGGTTTTAAACCTACAGACAACACCACCATCTCAAATTCTTCTTCCACTAACTCATTGGCGGAGTTTAGATAGCGAATGATTAGGTCTTTAGTCACTGGATGTTCTTTGACAGTTGAGACCATACATCGCACATACTTAACTCCATATTGTTCTTTTGCCCGTTCGTAGTATGAATCAAATCCCTTACCATAAGCCCGCACATCAATGAAGAATATAGTTGGTTCAAGTGCTGGGGAATGCTCTTTGGCAATAATTGCCTCTTTGGTGGCATACATACAGCAAACTGAAGAGCAGTATCTGCGTTCTTCATCGCGAGAGCCTACACATTGTATCCAGGCTACCTTTTTTGGTTCATTGCCATCTGATGGTCGTTGAATATGGCCGGTTGTAGGCCCTGATGCCGACAGGTATCGCTCAAATTCCATGCTGGTAATGACATTTGGGTAATAGCCATAGCCGTATTCTTCACGCACCTGTGGTGAAATAGTTTCAAAACCTGGCGCCATGACTATAGCTCCAACCTCTATCTTTTGGGTGAACTCTACCTCTTGATGGTTTATTGCCTTTGCCTGACAGACTTGTTCGCATTCATAGCATTCCGAGCAGATACCGCAGGAAAGACATCTTTGTGCCTCAGCCCTTGCCTGCTCCTCTGTAAATCCTAACTCAACCTCGTTAAAATTAGCAGTCCTTTTTTCGATACTTAGAGCCGACATCCTCTGGCGAGCTGTTTTCTTAACCTTATCAAGTGGGACTTCTTTAACTACAGAAGTAGATGTTTTTTTTCTATCTACCTTAAGGTCTTGACCTTGCAAGTATCTTGAAATAGACTCAGCCGCTATATGCCCAGCGGCAATAGCATCAACCACAAAGGCTGGTCCCGAGACTACATCTCCACCAGCAAAAACACCTTCCTGATTAGTAGCGAGGGTTTCGGGGTCAACTTCAATTGTTCCCCACTTAGTTGCTTTTACCTGGTTTTTTACTAATTCAAGGTCAGAGGTTTGCCCTATAGCCGGGATAATATTATCAATCTCTATTACAAATTCAGAATCAGGAATTGGCACCGGTCGTCTTCTCCCTGATTCATCCGGCTCACCTAATCCCATCCTGATACATTCAACCGCAGTAACCTTACCATCCTTACCGATAATCTTAGTTGGGTTAGTGAGAAAATGAATCTTAATCCCTTCTTCCTCAGCGGCAATAATTTCATGTGGGTCTGCTGGCATTTCATTGCGGGAGCGTCGATAAATAATGCTAACCTCTCGGACACCCAACCGCACTGCTAGTCTGGCGGCATCTATAGCCACATTGCCACCACCAACTATGGCTACTTTATTTCCCAGATTAACCTTCTGCCCAAGATTTATATCACGGAGGAAATCTACCCCTGACAGGACACCATCCAATTCTTCACCTGGCAGACCCATCTTTTTATTGATATGAGCACCAACGGCAATTAATATTGCTTCAAAACCCTCTGTTTTAAGTTGGTCAAGGGATTCTACCGGCGTATTAAGCCTGAGTTCTACACCAGCTGAGAGAATAGTGTCGATTTCTGCCTGAATTATCTTAGATGGTAATCGATAGTCGGGTATTCCAACCCGCATCATACCACCAGCCACCGACAGTTTTTCAAATATCGTTACCTGGTAACCAGCCAATGCCAGGTCATAAGCCGCAGTCAAACCTGTTGGCCCTGAGCCAATAATAGCCACTTTACTCGGGACTCGGGACTCGGGACTCGGGGCTCGGGACTCGGGGCTCGGGACTCGGGGCTCGGGACTCGGGGCTCGGGAAAATTCTGTTCTCTGTCCTCTAATCTCTGACTCATAATCAGCGACAAATCGTTTCAGGCTGGCGATAGCGATGGGTTCATCTACCTTACCACGCATACATTCTGTTTCACAGGGATGATTACAAACCCTGCCACAAATAGCAGGAAATGGATTTTTTTGACGGATTAAGTTAAGTGCTTCCTGGTATTTACCTTGAGCAATCAAGGCAACATATCCCTGCACACTGATACCTACAGGACATTTTGCCTTACAGGGAGAAGTCCCTCTTTTATCAATAGCAAAGGCACCTGGAACAGCCTGAGCATAGAGTTTATAGATTGCCTTTCTATTGCTCATTCCCATATTAAATTCATCTGGCATCTCTACCGGACATTTTTGGGCACAATCACCACAGCCGGTGCATTTTGATATATCTACATATCTGGGCTTTCTACGGACACTGACCTTGAAATTACCTGGCTGTCCTTCCAGACCAACAACCTCTGATGTTGTCAAAAGCTCGATATTTAGATTTCCAGCCACATCCACCAGCCGCGGCGCCATAATACACATCGAGCAGTCATTGGTCGGGAATGTTTTATCCAGTTGAGACATCTTGCCACCAATGGCAGGTTTATCTTCGACCAGATAGACTTTAAAGCCGGCATCTGCCAGATCAAGTGATGCCTGCATCCCACCAATACCACCACCAATAACTAATACTGAACCTATTTTATCCATTTTTCTTCTCCTAAAAATATCCGCAGATTACACAGATTACACAGATTTTTAACCTGGTAGCTGGTTTTTAGCCTGCGTTCGTGCTTTCGACGGATGACACGGATTAAACGGATGAGCACGGATTTTTTTATTTTTTAGTAATCGGATTGAGCGGATTAATCGGACTTCTTTTCTGTTTTTTATCTGCTCAATCCGCTAAATCCGCTTACTACTTAGTTTCCCTTTGCGTTCTTTGCGTGAAACTTCCTTTCCCCTGAAAATAGCCGCAAGATTTTACCGCAGAGGATACAGATAAATACTTTTAACACAGAAGACATGGAAAAAAAATTCATATTCCCCCTTAACAAAGGGAGCGTAGGGAAACAGCCACAAATTCTTATTTCTTTTCAAGTTGGAACATAAACACAGCAGTGAAAAAATCCAAATCTTCAGAATAGCGATGTTGTAAATAAAACGCAGAAAGAGCTGTTCCCCCAGTAAGAAAAAAATCATTCTTCATTGCCGAGAATAAAGAGATTTCTTTAAGTAGTTTTTTCTGGGATTTTGTTAATACTTGTATTTTCATCAAACCACCATGACCAAAACTTTCTTATTTTTTCAGGGAGATTTAAACTCGGAAGATATTTTCTTATCATTTCCAGTCCAATCAAGCGAATATCTTGAGCACTTCCTCGCGTTAAAACCCGGGCAAGATACCATTTCTTAAACTCTTCAGTATCATATTTCCCTTCAAAATCATAATCCCAAATTAAATTCTTATTTATTGAAAATTCGCTCTTCATAATTAACTCCTCTATCACTTTTTTAACTTCTTAAGTGAAGATGGTGAGGTCAGACTATCATATAAAAGTCTTGATTGATTCTGTTTTCGAGTATCTGGTTAAAAATCCTCCATCTTATCTTTTGCAACTTGTTCTATTTTTGCCAATATTTCATCCTTCCACTTTTTCCCTACTCCATCAAAGACTTCTAATAAATCTGTAAAGGTATTTTCCCCGCTTAAGAAGTTCCAGTAATCTTCACCAACCAAAAAATATAACCGTTCACCTCACCACGAAGACACAGAGACACTGAGAAAAATCTAAAATCATTCTCCGTGTCTTCATGGTGAACGATTACATTACTTGAATTTTGAAAAATACGCCTCAATTTCTGGTCTTAATTCTATGCCTGCTCTTTCAAAACAATCCAATAACTCTAAATATGCTCCATCTCCTCCAAGAAAATCCCAGAATTCTTCTGCAACCTTTAATTCATTATCCAAATCCAGCATCCCTTTTAGTGTCCATCTTTCGTAGGGTTTTGGTTCATAAGGATTGTAGGGGATGGCCACATAAGAATGAACATCTGCATCGGGCTCTCTACATAAAAAGATTGCTATCCATTCTAACAATGTTCTTTTGAAGTCTTTGAAATTACTCAGATTAGGTTTGACTGTTTTTAAATCAAACAAATAGATAACTCCATCTTTACTTTTAACAAACAAATCTACTTTTACTGTTTTTAATTTGTTCATTGCCCCTTTAGTGCAAACACTTCTTATTCTTGCAATTTCATCTGCTTTATTTGGTGGATTTCCCATTGTAAGTTCATTCATAATTCGTTGGATTTCACTTTGTGCCTGTTCGCTTATTATATCACCTCCCACATATTGTTTTTGTGCTACAGAAAAACTCAAACTTGCCAATGTTTCAGCTACAGGTTCAAAAATAGAGGTTCCAAAACTAGTATTTAGAGAATGAATAAAAGAATATAATGCCATTCTATCACGACCAAGTAAATGGTAATGAAATGGCATATTATTTGATTCTGGCTTGTAATTTTGAAACTTGTTCATTAGACAAGTTTTGATTGTATCAATTATATGCTTTTTCTGAGAATTATTCATTGCTATACTTCCTTTTATATTCAAATAAGGCAAATTCGATTGCTTCTCTCCAATCAATTATGTCTCCAACTTTATCTTGTATAAACTTCACCATCTTCTCATCTAAATTAATGTCCATATTATTTTCTTCTATTACATTCAAAATATCCTCAACTGATAATGAATAAATTATCCTGTTTTTTTTCATTTTACTTTCCCTTTAAGTGAAATATTGATTCTGCATAAGCAGTGTCTCTATCTTTTTCTACCCTACAAAGTACAGGTCGTCTAAATTGATTGACTATCTTCATTTCTGCTAACTCCGCAATTTTAGGATAAAGATTAAATTTGTCGTTAGCCACTAAAAATATGTCATAATCTTTTTGAAGATATTTTTTACAATTTCTTAAAGATTCCGCAATACCTTTAACATAGGCATCTCTTGATTCTTTTCCCTGACCTTTAGAAAGGGGTCCGATTTCGAATTCATCTTTTCTTTCAAATCCAAAAATTTCATAAGCATAAGCATGCTGTTCGTGATAATCAATAAGTCCAACATAAGGTGGACTTGAGAAAATACCTTTAATCTTTTGTTCTATCAAAATTTTAGCAAACTCGGAATTTCTTTTTTTAATTTCTTCATAAATATCTATCGTTCTGCTATCCCCTGTCAAACAGATTTGAAATGTTTCGGTTCTTAATCTATCGAATTCTTTAAGGCGATTTAATGTGTCTATGGTATATCTTTGCCACCACTCTTTAATGGAAAAAATCGGTTTGCATATTTTACCGTGTTTCTTACAGTAATATGTCGTTGTAACAGGCTCTTTTAAGGTTGCCAAATCTGCATGAGTCGTTGCTCGGCAAGAGCGGACGGTTCTACTCAAGATTATGGCTAATATTTTCTTAATATCCTTACTATTTTCCTTTTTCAATTCCTTGAACATAAAATCGATTTCTTCTCTTACTGGAAATAAAAACCACTTATCTAAAAAAGAATTATCTTTATCTTGTTTAATTTTGATTTTATATTTTTCAACTAAGTCATAATAAATGATTAAAAATTCTTGTTCTTTATCTTTCGTATATTCTTGTTCGTCAATCTCACCTTTTGTTACTTTTCTTTTATATTCTGGCGATGGAAAATACTTATAGTTAAATTTTGAAAGTTCTGAAAGTAGATGTTTTTCAAAAGCAATATTATTTTTTGTTTCTTGAAAATTTTCCAAACTCAATGTTATTTTCTGAATGGTTTCCCTGATTTGTGGAATATTGTGTTTTTCAACTTTAGCGTTACTAATCATTGTATTAAATGCAGAAATATCTATACCAATGGCATGCAGTCCTAATTCATTTCCTTGAACTAATGTTGTCCCACTTCCACAAAAGGGGTCTAACACAACATCACCTTTTTTAAAATATGTTTGCTGTTTAAATTCATCCGTATGAGAATCAAGGAAATATTCTACTAATTGAGGGATGAATTTCCCCTTATAAGGATGCAATCTATGAACATGTTTGGTTCTTTCAGCCTCTTTGTATTCTACAAAAGACAAATGCCAATTAAGGTCATCACCTAATATTTTCTTCCATTGTTTTTCTTTCTTAAAAGAGTCATAATAATCCTTTAATTCATCCCTATTTATTAAAGAATTACCATTATCCCTGAATTTTGTTATTCGTCCATACTGGAGTAAATAGGAAATATTTGAGATTGTCACTTTGCGTTTTAAGTATTGCGAAGCCCAAACGCTTGCCTCTCTTAGATTGATTAATTTTTTCTCGGCTTTAAATGTTAATTGATTCATATCTGTTTAAAGTCCTTTTTGAAATTTGATTTGTAATTTTGCATTTTGATATTTAATATTTGATTGTAACTATTCAGCCACAGATAGACACGGATGAAACACTGAAAATTCGTAAATCGTGTCCGTTTTCCGTGTCCGTAATTAGGCTCAAGGTTGAAGGCAAATTCAGGTATAGTGCCTCGTGTTTCCTCTCCTTCTCCCTTTCTCCGTTTCTCCGTTTCCCCCTTTCTCATCTGCCCTCTGCCCTCTAACCTCTGTATTTATCCGTGCTAATCCGTATTAATCAGTGGCTGAATAATTATGCAGAAACCAGATTGTAACCGTTCAGGTTATACATCAGAAGTGTAAGAAGGGAGATAAGGAGATCGGGGAGATGTGGAGATTATAAATTTCCTGGATAATTGGGCAAAATATGGAAGTTAGGTTAGGATGGTTATGCAAAAAGACTAACTTCATAACCCCTAAACCAAACCAGCCTCCTAATCCTTTCACCAAAAACTCCTAAATATATCTCTATATCTCCTTTTCCTTACACCACCTGAACGCTTACAAAAATATTATACCTAAACTAACACCTTCTGTCAACTTGAAATTTACTATTGTGTTCCCAAAACCTTCCATATATTTTACATCACACCCCATGATTTTAGGCGCTGCAAAATGTCTTCTGTATGACTGCCCGGTTTTGCATAGGATATGAAAGCCTCATCAGCAAGGGCTGCAACCAGTTCGTTTCTTCGCAGTGCAGATTCACGGCTGATACGCTTTGGAGAATTGATAAAAGGAGACAGTATCAGCAGACGGTTTGCCTCAAGCACCCTGCGAAACTCATCTGTCAGTCGCATTGTTTCAATTGCCCTGGCAGGGCATATAATAATCGGCTGTTTGCCACGCAAGAGAATTTTCAGGCATTCCTTTTCAATAGGCGAATGAAAACCACTGAGAACACACTTTCCGCTGTCTCTGAATTCTGCTGCCTTGTCGTAGGCATGAAGTATCACACTGCCAGGGGTATCTGCCGAGCAGAAAAACGCTGTTTTTGGCAACGAAAGAATACTCAAATTCCCTATAAAAGATAGTCTTTCAGGTGCATTGTTGCCAAGCCGCTTAACAATTATTGAGGGATAGTCGGGAGATCCCTGTTTGAGGTATTGAATCATTGTTTCATTCTTCATTGTAATTAACTAAATTATTGTCTAAATATCAGTTAATTGTAGTTTTCTTAGACAATTATAACATTTTGTTATACAAGGACTTTTCTAAAATTATCTTTACCTAATTTATCTAAAAATGGCTCATTCATTAATCTTTTGATTCTTTTTAGACAATTCCCATACAGCGCCTCGTCCTCGTTTACCTTCTACCAAATATATAATACCATCTCTTCTCACTTCTTGAAGTAAGTTTGATATAAATTTAGTTTTTTGCTCTAAGTTGAGTGCATCAGATATTTTATCTAATAGAAGTTTGTCAAAATCCTGCCGGGTTGCTCGAGTGAATTTTTCAAGGTATTCCTGTATCATTTTAATATAATGCTGTTTATCAAAAGCCCGCTTTTTTATGTAATCAGCCCTTGTATCTGTAACTGCCGCTATTTTTGCCGTGACAAAGAGATTTGGTTTTCTCCCTTCTATAAGTCCTTTTCTTTTTAAAAGTTTAAACTCTTCATTATCGATTGGCTTCCTTTTCTGAACCTTGTCAAGTGCAATAACTTCTTTAAGAGAAAGAGTAGTTCTCTGCATAAGCATCCTTGTATAGCGTTCATCGATCACCTTCCCAATAATTCTTACTTTCACCTTATCAGGCTCGCTCAGATCATAATCAGGCATAGGAAAATATCTCTGTCTTTGCAGAAGAAACATCTTTTTGATGCCTCCGCCCTGAGTATCAATCATATTTAGATTTAGCATTGCATTGGCAAGGAAGAAATTACGATATCGCTCTGGCGGTGAATCCTGTTCAATTACCTTTTCCACCGATTCAGGCAAAAAGCTTCCGACATTAGTAAAAATTAGGTCATCGGGATTTTCTACAATCGTTATTCTCCCCCTCAATTCATAATCCTGATGAGCAATGCAGTTATTCAACGCCTCTCTGATAACCCACGGTTCGTATTTTGTGATTTCAATTGGGAAAAGCGAAGTGTCTAAAAGATAGCGGTACTTAAGATTTCTAATCTTTGCATAAACCGCTTCAACATTCAGAAGAAATGGCGGGCCAAAATGCTCATAGTCTTTCTCAATATTGTGTTCATTCTTGAGCACCCATGTTATTTTAGCTACCGAAGGGCTTATAAAATGTTCAGATTCGTCCTTGCCTAACAATATAATTGCAGTTCTGGTAATTTTACCCTGTATGGCGATTTTTGCCTTGTTCAAGAAAGTGATGTCATCCCAACTCTCAACCTCACGTGCCTTATCCGGGAATTTCTCTTTGTAATTCTGACGGGCTTTCATTATGGCAGAGGTATCAAGATCTGCCATTGTAGCCCTTTCACAGATTTGGGCTGACCAATCTTCAATCCCTACCTGTTTTCGTATTCCTTCAATCTTGTCTAAAGATAAAGGACTGAGGGAATCACCAATTCTCCCATAGGCTATACCATCCCATGTAGTAGGGATTCCTCGTGATGCAGAAGGGATTTCAAAAATCACTACCCTTTTTCCATCAACTTCAAGTTCATAAATATTGCGGAATGTAAGCCCATGATTTGTGTGAGAAGATATTTGTTTCTTAAGTTTTTCAAGCCCTGGAGCTTGTTGTCTGTAATTGGAGCCAACTATTTTTCTTGGAGGCTTATCTGTTATGCCAAATATAAGCCAGCCAGATGAAGAGCCATTCAAATTTGCCTCGTTGCTTAATGCAGAAAAGTATCTGCCTGTATCATCAAAATCATAATTGCTCTTTGCCTCTTTAAACTCTACCCATTCAGTCTCTGCTGGGAGAAGTATCAACTCTTTGAACTTTGTAAGCTTAAATTCAGACTCTTTATAATTCATTGCTTGTCCTTTCATATTCCTCCTCATTCTCCCGCCCCATGCGGTATTTGATGTCATAGTTGACGATAAAATCTAACTCCTCCTCTGTAAAGCCGTAGTGCCTCGCAAGGACACAGTCAATTTCGTCAAGGATGGGTTTGGATTTTATAGGGAAAAATTGCTGAAACTTCACTAAGCCTGTTCTATACTTACCATCCTGCATTATTGATTTGGCTTTATAGTCTGTCATTAATTTCTTACATAGTGCAAATAACTCGTTCATATGCGTTGATGAAAGTGATTGTATATCCAAAGGGAACATTTTTAAATCTGATGGATTGTTTGTGCGAGCATCAGAATGCATGACATAATACCAAAAATAAAGGTTGCTATTAAGTGAGGCTACTGATACAAGGAGTGCCTCGGTAGTGTCAAAATACAAGTAAGATTCTCGTGAAGATATACTTTTTCTTCCGTTTAAAAAGAAATCTGGTTGAAAATCAGTGATTATTTTCCAATATCTACCACCACTATTTCTATAATATAAAATATATTTGGTTACTCTATTTACAGTGTAATTATCTATTTTATTATGTACTTTCTTCATTTTTTCCAAAACATTAACTTCTGCTTGCGTTCCTATCTTAGGAATTATCCCAAAAACCTTAGTGTTTGTTGCAATTGTATAATTTATTGTAGGGAATAAATACACCCTGTTTTCGGCGTACCATTTTAAATAGGCAGTAGTGAATATTCTTGCATTTGAATGTTTCTTGTCAAATAGAGTAATCGATAAATTCCTTTCAACTCCTTCAAATAATTTGCTCGGTCGTTCTGCATAGTTGCTAAGCCAAAAGTTTGAGCTATTGCACAATTGCAGTAGCTGAAATTTCTCCATTCTGTCAGTACAAAATGCACTAATTGGAACAATCATTCCACATCTTCCTTTTTCTTTTAAGACTTTAACGGATCTTTCCATAACAAAAGCATAAAGGTTATTACATAGTTCAGTTTCCAAGTAGTGAACAGTATAAGCCCGTCTCACTTCACTATATTCCACATACGGCGGATTGCCTATAATCACATCAAATCCGCCCTTGTCATGGACAATGCCGTAGAATTCTACAAACCAGTGGAATGGCTGGTGGGATTTTAGCCATTGTTCGCAGGCATCCTTTTTGCTTGTATCCACGCCATATTCATTTGCAAGATAGCGGTTGAGTTCATCTTCAAGGGCTTTCAATTTATTGTGGATTTCCTGTTTATGCTCAGGCGGGACTG
>JBFLXS010000078.1 GCA_040755795.1 bacterium
TATGCCTTTCTCCCACCAATAACTGACCGATTACCTCAGCCGAACGGTATTTAATTACCAGTTACCAATTACCAGTTACCAATCACCAGTTACCAGAATCAAATTCCGTGCGTTATTTGTTCAACACGACATTAGTCACCCATTACCTATTTAACATTTCTGGTTGTTGAGCCTGATGAGGATGAGTATTACCTGGATAGATGTGTAACTTTTTAAGCATTTTTCTGCCTAATACCCCTTTTGGCAACATCCTCTTCACCGCTAATCTAATTACCTTATCCGGGGACTGAGCCATTAATTTGTTATATTTTATACTCTTTAAATGACCAGGATAGGTAGTATGGTGGTAATAAATTTTTTGCTCTGCCTTCTTACCCGTCACATTAACCTTCTGTGCATTAATCACGACTACATTATCACCCGTGTCTAAGTAGGGAGTATAGATTGGTTTATGTTTACCTCGCAGGATATGAGCGATGTGACTTGCCATACGCCCCAGTATTTGACTTCCTGCATCTATAACATACCATTTTTTTTGCAAGTCTTTTTCTTTAGCCATATAAGTTTTCATTTATCTTTCCTCCTTAAATTTCTGGAAAGATGTATTATAACATATTATCAAAAATATTGCAAGAATTTTTTTATTTTTTAGGAATGTGTAATTCTTTTTCCCTTGACATTTTTAATATTTTATGGTAATGTATTACAATACGGGAGGGATAGATGGTTTGATAAAGGGTAACTAAATAATGGAATCAAATGTTTTCCTTTCTTTAAGTGCATTTTTATCTGGGATAACAAACCTTCTGTTAATTGGATTTGTTCTTTTTAAAATAAAAGACCCTAATGCAACTAAAATAATACTCTATGGCCTAATATTAGCGTTATGGAATTTTGCCTCGTTAGGGATATATTTTTCTTTAAGCAGTCAATGGGCATTAATCTGGTTAAAATTCTATTACATAAATGTGGTGTTTATTCCTTCTGTCTTTTTTCATCTGGTATTAACTACTATTGGAGACCATCGATTAATTACTAAAAGGATATGCCAGGTTAATTACGGTTTTAGTTATCTATTTCTCATTCTAAGTGCAATGGGAATGATGACTCAGGATGTTAATTATGTTAAAGGTTGTTACTATCCAGTAGGTCAAGTTGGTGATTTTTTATTCTTTATCTTTTTTAGCGGAACAGGAATTTATAGCCTTTTAGTTTTAGCTAACCGTAGAAGGACAACAAGTAATATTATTGAAAAAAAACAATTACGATTGTTATTTGTTGGAGGATATATTAATCTTGTTGGGATAGGAAGTAATCTGTTTTGTTTTATATCTGGTAAGATGTATGCGGCAGGACACCTGCTTACGGGGATTTATCCTTTAATCATAGTTTATACTATTGTTAGACATAGATTAGTTACGATTGAAACCCAAAATATCGAGATTTTGGGAAGAAAATTTATCTATTTTGGGCTAAGTGGGTTTATATTTGCTTTATTTTTGGGAGGTATTCTATGGTTTGAACTGGCATTTAGAAAACTAATCGGTTATAATTCACTCATTACATCTATATTAATTATCCTGACATTAATTATCTTTTTTCAATTTATATGGGAGAAGATGCAGGCGACTATTGATAGATATTTTTTTCGTGAAAGACTTAATCAGGAATATATGGCGAAAGAAATTAGTCGGAAGATTGCTTCTAACTTTGACCGGGAAATATTGTTAGATACCTTTTTAAATTCTATGGTAAATATGATACATATTCGGAATGCATCCATTATTTTACTTGATGAAACAAAGGACACTGTTCAGGTAAATCGAGCGATAGGATTAGATGTAATAAAAAAGAAAACAACGAGATTTAAAACTGATTCTGGACTAATTCATTACTTAATTCAATCTAAAAAACCAATTATCAGGGAAGAGGTAAGAAATAGTATTAATGGACAATGGCGTGAGATAAAAAAAGACATTGAGGCATTAGACGCCGCGATATGTATTCCTTTAACCTCTAAGGATAAGTTATTGGGAATGCTATCATTAGGGGAAAAGATGTCTTTGGAATCTTATACCCGAGAGGATATAGAGTTTCTTTCAATCTTGAGCAATGAAGTCGGCGTAGCGATTGAAAATGCCAATCTTTATCAAGAGAAAATGACAAGTTTCCTTAATACTATTCAATCATTATTGGCCGCCGTGGAGGCAAAAGACATCTATACTCATGGTCATTGTGAGCGGGTGGCTAAATATTCAGAGATGATAGCTACGGAACTTGGACTGTCAACAGAAGAGATAAAAAAGGCTAAAATAGCGGGTTTTTTGCATGATTTAGGTAATATTGGTATTTCGGATCAAATACTTAATAAAAAAGAACGGTTAACAATTCCCGAGTTTGAAAATGTTAAAAAACATACTTTAATTGGAGCAAAAATATTAGAGCCAATTTGTTCTGAAAAGGAAATTATTGACGGCGTAAAATTCCATCATGAAAGAATAGATGGTAGTGGTTATCCAGAATCTCTAAATGATAATAGTGTGCCTTTAATCGCTAAAATTATCACGGTGGCTGATGTCTATGATGCAATGACTTCAATTAGACCTTATCGGAAAGCATTTAGTTCAGAAGATGCCATCTCAGAACTCAAAAGAGGGTGTGGGTATTTATTTGAGGGTAAAGTAGTGTCTGCGTTTATTAAGGTTTTAAATAAAGAACGAATAAAAAGTAGGAAGTAAGCAGTTGTCAAAGATATCGATATGGTTAACTTTACTTCCAAAAGGGGTTTTTAATGAAAAGATGTTATGAGATTAGAGGGTGCCCGGCAAGCCATTATTTGAATTGCCAGGCTTACCAGCAAGGTTCTAATTGTTGGGAAATCCTTAATGTACCCTGTTGTAAACGAAATGATAAAGACAGATGTTTACAATGCCCGATATATCAATCAGCAGTAGGAAAAACAGGGAAATAAAATAGACAGGAAAATGAAAAGAAAAATAATTATATTGACCATCTGTTTCATATTATTTTCAAATTATGCCTTTGGATTAAATGAAGGGAATAGTGATGAGAATTGGGTAATATGTTATCCTGTTCCACCTAAAGTCTCTCCTGTAAATGGCAACCTTAAAACAGTATTCACTTATACAATAATTTATGCAGACCCAGAAGGTGCCCCACCAACTTTTATTGAGGTCTGGATTGATGACAGAATATATCCGATGGAAAAGGTGGATGTAACTGATAATAATTATGAAGATGGGGTAACATATCAATATAGAACTAATTTACAGGCAGGCACTCATAAATACTCATTTGCGGCTTCAGACGGAATTATTAATGTTAAAACACCAACTATGAGCGGACCGATAGTGATGGAGGAGAATTACCCGTATCCGGCAAAAGTTACGATTGAATCAGAAGAGAGATAAAATGTAACTATTCACCCTGTAGGGAAGTAGGAGAGTAGGGAAGTAGGGAAGGTATTATCTAATTCTATCTAAAGGTCTTAATTATCTGCCAGATTTTCAATCCATTTGGGATATATCTGAAGAAGTGAGTAGGATGCTTATAGGTTTAATCAAATCAATTAAGAGTAAAATAGTATGAAGTATTTTCCCCCTTTCCTACTTCCTACTTCCTACTTGCTTGGTATGCTGAATAGTTACGATAAAATTAGATTTTAAAAAGACAAGGAGCAACCGAATGGAATTTACACTTGATGACCTATTGAAAGAAATGGTCTATGAAGGTGGTTCTGATTTACATATTCGTGTTGGAGAACCACCCTTTTTTAGAATACATGGGCATTTAACCAGAACAGAAAAATTTCCAGCACTCTCTCCACAAGATGCTAAGGAATTATTATACAGTATTTTAAGTGAGGAAAGACAGAAAAGGTTTGAGAAGAATCTTGAGTTAGATTTATCCTATACGATTCCTGATGTTGCAAGGTTCAGGGTGAACATATTTCAACAGAGAGGGAACATTGGTGCTGTTTTGCGAACGATACCTATCAAGATACAGACAATTGATGAATTAGTTTTGCCGCAGGTATTTAAACAACTGGCAATGCTTCCGCGTGGATTTATATTGGTGACAGGACCTACTGGAAGTGGTAAATCAACAACATTAGCCGCAATGATTGAACATATAAATACGAATAAAAAAGGACATATAATCACGATTGAAGACCCCATAGAATTTGTTCATACGGATAAATTATGTGCCATAAATCAACGGGAAATAGGCGTAGATGCTGTTTCCTTTGCCGATGCGTTAAAGCATGTGATGCGACAAAATCCAGATATTATTTTAGTTGGAGAGATGCGCGATTTAGAAACTATCTCTGCGGCTATTACTGCGGCTGAAACCGGGGTTTTAGTGTTTGCAACATTACATACAAATAATGCCGTTCAAACCATAGACCGCATTATTGATGTTTTCCCGGTTGAACAGCAAGAACAGGTTAGACTTCAATTATCCGTAAATCTTCAGGCGATTGTTTCACAAACTATCGTGCCCAGAGTTGATGGGAAAGGCAGAGTTGTTGCCTTTGAAATTATGATTGCTATCCCAGCCATTAGAAGTTTGATTAGAGAGGGAAAGGCACATCAAATGTATACTATCATTCAATCCAGTGGTGGTTATGGAATGCGAACCCTGGACAGTGATTTATTAGAATTAGTTAAAAATAACCTTGTTACTTACGATGAGGCGTTAGCTCGTTCACCAAATCCAAAGGAATTTGAACAAAGAGCAACAAGACTTCAGATTGTATAGTACTTCTTCAATGAGTTAACAGTTCTATACTTTAGAGAGGCATATTTTGTGATTTCCTGTTACTATCAACTCAGGTTATCGGTTAATCAGGTTATCGGTAAAGAGCAAGCAGTAGCCTGCTATCTCAAATTACCGATTACTGATTACCTGATTACCGATTACTTTAAATAATCACAATTTATACCCCACTGGAGTATAGTGTCGTGTTGAACAAATAACGCACGGAATTTGATTCTGGTAACTGGTGATTGGTAACTGGTAATTAAATACCGTTCGGCTGAGGTAATCGGTCAGTTATTGGTGGGAGAAAGGCATAAAGATTAAATTTCTCGCTAAGGCGCAAAGAACGCAAAGGAATAAATTATAATCTTTGCGAACTTTGCGTCTTTGCGAGAGAAAATTTCTATTTAGTTTTTACCACTGATAACTGAGGGATTACCGGCTGAACTCAGGACGAAATTATTTAACCAATTACCAATTACCAGTTACCAATTACCAGTTACCAATTACCAGTTACCAATTACCAGTTACCAGTTACCAGTTACCAATTACCAATTACCAATTATCCGTTTGCAGGTTATGAAATCTGATGATACTCCGTGCAAAACTTACTCAACACCACAATAGTGCCTCTTTAAGATTGAAAAGGCAGTAATTATGAATATTAACGAATTATTAGAAATTGCCGTTAAAAGCGATGCATCAGACCTGCATTTAAAGGTTGGAAGTCCACCTTTACTCAGGGTCTATGGGGATTTAGTTGCCCTGGAAACTCTACCCAAACTTACCGAGGCAGATACTAAAAAATTAGCTTATGATATGCTGACACCAACCCAACAACGCAGATTTGAGGCGGCATTGGGGCTGGACTTGAGTTATGAAATACCTGGTTTGGCGAGATTCAGAACACATATCTTCCAACAACGCGAAATGATAGGAATAGTCTGCCGAATTATTCCATTAAAAACCTCAACTATGGATGAATTAGGTCTGCCTGAAATCTGTAAAGATTTATGTCGCAGACCAAGAGGGCTTTTATTAATTACTGGCTCAGCTGGGGCAGGAAAAACTACGACTCAAGCCGCTTTAATTGATTATATTAACGAGACTTTCCCGGTTCATATAATGACGATTGAAGACCCGATTGAGTTCACTCATGAATGTAAAAAAGCGGTTGTAAATCAAAGACAATTAGAATCAGATACTTTATCTTTTAGTGAGGCATTAAAACATGTCTTTCGCCAGGACCCGGATGTTATCTTAATAGGTGAGATGCGTGACCTGGAAACGATACAATTAGCTGTGACCGCGGCGGAAACCGGACATTTGGTTCTCGGCACACTCCATACCACAGATACAGTTTCAACTATTGACCGAATAGTCGATGTTTTCCCCCCTCATCAACAACCTCAAGTCCGTTCTCAATTAACCGTTAATTTAGTCGGTGTTATTTCACAACTTTTGATTAGAAAGGTGGTTGAAAAAGGGAGAGTAGCCGCTTTTGAGGTTTTGGTGGCTGTACCAGCCGTCAGGTCTCTTATTCGTGAAGCCAAAACTTACCAGATACCTTCCGTGCTTCAAACCGGAAAAAAACAGGGTATGCGCAGTATGGACCAATCTTTAGCGGAATTAGTGGCTAAAAAAATAGTTTCTTATGAAGAAGCATTAGCTAAATCTATTAATCCAAGAGAATTCGCAGATTTGGTAGGAAAAGCTCGATAAAGGCAAAATATCTATGGGAAATACATATTTAGATTTTGAACGACCAATTGAAGAATTAGAAAACAAAATTACAGAACTAACCAGTATTAGTCAGACTAAACAAGATTTAGATGTAACAAAACAGGTTAAGGAATTAGAAAAACAAGTAGCGACAATAAAACGCAAGATATTCGCTAATCTTACCCCCTGGCAAATAACTCAGTTAGCTCGACATTCACAAAGACCGAACACGATAGATTATATCTCGAAGATTTTTACTGATTTTATCGAATTGCATGGCGATAGAAAATACTCAGATGACCCGGCAATAATAGGGGGTATTGCCTTTTTAGAAGACCAATGTGTATTTATAATTGGACACAAAAAAGGTAGAGATACCAAAAGTAATCTTCTATGTAATTTCGGTATGCCTCATCCAGAAGGATACCGCAAGGCTCTGCGAATAATGGAATTAGCGGAGAAATTCAAAAAACCACTATTGACTTTTATCGATACCCCAGGTGCCTATCCAGGGATAGGGGCAGAAGAAAGAGGTCAGGGAGAAGCGATAGCTAAAAATCTATTTACACTCTCCCAACTTAAAACACCTATTATCGTTACCATCATTGGCGAAGGTGGTAGTGGTGGTGCATTAGCCATAGCCATAGGTGATAGAACTTTAATGTTAGAAAATGCAATTTACTCGGTTATTTCCCCAGAAGGCTGTGCCGCTATCCTCTGGGAAGATAAAGATAAAGCCCCAGAATCAGCCGCCACCCTTCGCCTCACCGCAAAAGACCTCCTGGAATTAGAAATAATTGACGAAATTATCCCGGAACCAACAGGTGGAGCACACCGAAACATAGATGAAATATGTGATAATGTTAAAAAGGCATTAATCAAACATCTTTATGAACTCCAAAAACATAACACCTCAACCCTTGTTTTAAAACGCTATAAAAAATTCCGCAAAATGGGTCGATTCAGTGAAAATAATACACCGGAGGAAAAAGCCAAAGAAAAAAATTGACAATGAATTGAGAATATGGTAAATTGGTAAGCGTTCAGCCACAGAGGCACAGAGTTCACAGAGAATTAGAGAAATTAGCCACAAATGGATACGAATTAACCTCTGACATCCCATAAATGTAGTGCGAACCTTTAAGTTCGCCTTTTGGCTTGCCAGAAGCGAAGCTAACGCCTCGCACTACAAATCTTTTTGTATTTGTGTTCATTCGTGGTTATATATTCCCTCTGTGTTCTCTGTGACTCTGTGGCTATATCCTGAACGGTTACGTAAATTAACATCGAAAAAGGAGGTATTTGGAAAAGTGAATCTTTCAATAACTGCAAGACATATAGAAATTGATGAGGCGATAAAGGATTATTTAAGAAAACGACTAAATAAACTAAAAAAGTATTTTAATAAAAAAGAGGTAAATATCCATGTGGTCTTAATGGCTGAAAAAACAAGACGAGGGATAGAGGTCGTAATTGACTTCAATGGAAATACCCTTACCGGACATCAAACATCACCGGATATCTATACCTCTATTGACCAGGTTGTTGATAAATTAGAACGCCAGCTTAAAAAATGTAAAGAGAAGGTCCAAAAGAAAGCAAGGGTGTGTTCTAAAACAATTACAGTTACTCCACAAAAGATGCAAAAAATAAGTCGCAAAAAACTGACATCTAAACCTATGACATTAAAAGAGGCTATTATTGAATTGGAGCAAGCCTCATTAGAGTTCTTTGTATTTACAGATGTTGAAACCGGGCTGATAAATGTGCTTTATCGAACTAAAAATGGAACTTATGGATTAATAGAACCATAGTTTTTGGTAACCGTTCAGGCTATGCATCAAAAGTGTAAGAAGGGGGATAAGGAGATAAGGGAGATATGGAGATAAGATAATAGCGAAGCAAAAATAGGTAGAAATTGATGGTGGAAAACAACAAGTTTCCATAAATTTCTATCAGTTTCTACTAATTCCAATTTTTTTAATAATATCTCCTTATCTCCTTTATCTCCATATTTCCTTTTGTTACACCACCTGAACGCTTACAAAAAATTTACCACCTAAAGGGAGGAAAAAAATGAAATTAGCTGAACTTCTAAGTGTAGAAGCAATTGAAACAGACCTGAAAGCCACCGATAAAGATAGTGTGTTAAAAGAATTGGTAGATTTACTTTTTAAGGCAGGGGAAATTACCAATAGGGAAAAGATTTTAGAGGCAGTGAAAGAAAGAGAGAAATTAATGAGTACCGGTATTGGTCATGGGGTAGCAATCCCTCATGCAAAATGTGAGGGAATAAATACATTACTTGCCGCTTTTGGCAGGTCAAAAAAAGGTATAGACTTTCAATCCTTAGATGGTGAGCCGGTGTATTTATTCTTTTTATTACTTTCTCCAGAAAATGTTACCGGCCCCCATATAAAGGCATTAGCTAAAATCTCAAGACTCCTTAAACATCACTATGTGCGTGAAACCTTGAAAACTGCTGATACTTCAGAAAAAGCATTAGAATTAATCAGGCAAGAAGAAGCAAAACATTTATAGAGAGTGAACAGTAGAACATAGAGATTGGTTCACTGACTACTTGAAGCCTCTCGGATAAAAATAGGAAGTAAGAAATGGAAAATAGGAAGTAAATAAAACAAAATTCCTACTTTCTACTCTCTACTTAAAAAGTGGGGGTGAAGGAAAAATTTGCGGTGTGCGAAGGCTAATAAAATTACCGCTTAATTTTATCCGAGAGTGTTCTACCTGTCAAAGGAGGAGTAAATTGACAGTTAAAGAGATGATAGAACAGAAAAAAGAATTAAAATTCGACATTATATCTGGTGCAGAGGGATTAGATAATGAAATTGTATCTCATGATATTAATCGGCCAGGGTTGGCTTTAGCCGGATATGTAGAATTCTTTGGTTCTAAGAGAATCCAGGTTCTGGGTAAAGGTGAAATGGCATATCTTAAATATTTAAATAGCGACCAAAAAAGAAATATATTAGAAAAAATGTTTCAATATGAAATATCCTGTTTTATTATTAGCTGGGGACAGGAAGTGCCTGATGAACTAATAGAATGGACAACAAAATATAAAGTCCCACTTCTTCGCTCTCCCCTTCCAACAGGAATATTGGTTGCACTACTTACTTTTTATTTAGACCAAATTTTTGCCCCGCAAATAACTACTCACGGTGATTTAGTTGAGGTTCACGGGGTAGGAGTTTTAATCCTGGGAGAAAGTGGGATGGGTAAAAGTGAGTGTGCCATAGATTTAGTTGAACGAGGACAACGGCTTGTGGCAGATGATGTCGTGAGAATTAAACGCACCGGACCTGGTATCTTAATTGGATTTCCAGATGAGAAGGTAGGATATCATATGGAAATTCGTGGTATAGGTATTATTGATATTAGGGAATTATTTGGTGTCGGGGCGGTCTCTCCTCAGGCTAAAATTGAATTGGCAGTAAAATTAGAGATATGGAACCCTCAAAAAGAATATGATAGATTAGGTATAGATGAGGAAATGATAGATATTCTGGGCGTCCAAATTCCTGAAATAGTCCTTCCGCTTCAACCAGGAAGAAATATCGCGGTGATTATTGAAATAGCCGCAATGAATCAAAGATTGAAAAGGATGGGTAAATTCTCAGCAAAAGAATTTGATGAAAAATTACGCAAAAGACTACTTGAGAAAGTGAACAGTGAAGTCTGAAGACTGAAGGAAACAGCGTTCAAAACTTCAGCCTTCAGCCTATTTTCAGGAGAAGGTGGGAGGTAAGGAGATGAGCGTGAAGAGTAATGTTTTCTTTACTTTCTACTTTCTACTCTCTACTTTCTACTTCCTTATTTTCAGGAGGAAACAATGAAAAAACTTTCTATTCCAGAATTTAGTAATCAAGATAAAGAAAAACTAAATAACTATCGAAAACAAATTGACGAACTTGATAACCAGATTCTGGACATATTAAATAAACGAATAAAGATTGCCCAACAGATAGGGAAATTTAAAAGAGAAAGAGAAATCGAGGCTTACCAACCAGACCGCGAAAGGGAAATCTACGAGAGATTATGTGAAAAGAACAAAGGTTTATTCCCAAATAAAGCCCTCAAAGCCATTTATCGTGAAATTATGTCTGCCTCTTTATCCTGGGAAGAGACCCTAAAAATAGCCTACCTTGGTCCTGAGGCAACATTTACTCATCAAGCCGCTCTGGAGAAATTTGGTTCTTCCTGTGAGTATATCCCCAAAAAAACTATTTCAGAGATATTTGATGAGGTAGAAAGTGGTCGGGCGAATTATGGTGTCGTCCCGATAGAGAATTCATCTGAAGGCGTAGTAACTCATACACTGGATATGTTTATCGATTCCGAATTGAAAATATGTGCCGAGATTATATTAAAAATCTCCCATAATCTACTCTCAAATACCCATCTTGAAGATATTAAACGAGTTTATTATCATTCACAGTCCTTTGCCCAGTCAAGAATTTGGCTTGAAAATAATCTTCCTGACGCCGAGTATATTGAGGTTTCTAGCACGGCTGAGGCGGCAAGAAGAGCCTCTCTTGAAAAAACCTCAGCCGCTATTGCCAGTCAATTAGCAGTCTCTATCTATAACTTAAATATCGTCATTAAAGGCATTGAGGCTGGAAAAGAAAATTATACCCGATTTCTGGTTATCGGAAGAGAAATATCTGCTCCAACCTCTAATGATAAAACCTCTATCCTTTTTTCCATAAAAGATAGGGTTGGTGCCTTACATGATATGTTAATTCCGTTTGCTAAATATAAGATTAATTTGACCAAGATTGAATCTCGACCTTCAGGAAAACAACCCTGGGAATATATCTTTTTCTTAGATTTACAAGGACATATCAAGGATAAAAATGTTCAGCTGGCATTAGAGGAACTAAAGAACCTGTGTTTGGTTCTTAAACTCTTAGGCTCGTATCCGGTAGGAGAATAGAGAAGTGGAGTCACATCTTGAGAGAAAGCTTAAAGAACTCCTTTTTATTGTTTTATAGTTACAATTCACAATTCAAGTGAGTGTTGACAACTCTTTTCATCTATATAATTTGATGAATATTGCATAACCCATTGAAAAACAATAGATTGGATATAGATGTAAAGATACTCCAACTTTTCATTTATGATCAAAATCTTATGATATGAATTAGTGAATACTCCATGTAAGTTTATACCTAATTTCTTAATCGCTTTATTTTAATAGAGTTATACATACACTAAAATTTGTTCCTCGTCAAACAAAATGTAGTTTTTCTTGGCAACACTCACTCAAGATGTGACCCTATGCTCTACCCCCCATTAATACCATTAATATCGACAAAATCTCTCCTTACCTTTAGTCTTATCCCTTATCATTGTTGATAATTTCTAACCATACAGGTCGAAATTTTCTTGACAGAATACTTTATTTATGCTACTCTATAAATACTCTATAAATAGCCTAACTTATAATGCAGTAATATAAAACTGCCAATAGGCAGTATAATCATAGGTTAGCGGAATTGGAGGTATGAATGGAAGTTGCCTATTCGATCAATGGTGTACCAATACGATTGACTTATGAGAGATGGTACCATATTGTTGAGAACCATGATGAGTTGGCAAGCTATTTCCATGAGATACTTGATACTGTGGAGAAGCCAGAGCTTATTGTTCGCGGAAACAAAGGAGCCCTGAAAGCTATAAGAAACATTGGAAAGGGAAAGTGGCTGGTAGTGATTTACAGAGAGCTATCGAGAGGTGATGGATTTGTGATTACTGCCTATCTGCTCGATACTAAACCGAAAGGAGAAATAATATGGCAACAGTGACAACTAAGAGAACAACGGATTTCATCAGTAACTGTGTTGTAGCAGCAACCGACATCCTAAAATTACCAATTCAGCAGGTGTGGCTGGACTATGATAAGGAGGCAGATGTACTCTATATGAGTTTCCGTAAACCCCAGCGAGCTACCACAACAATTGAAACGGATGACGATATATTGATACGGAAAGATGGAAAAAACATTGTTGGTTTGACAATATTGAATGCGAGTAGTAGAAAATAATAAAAGTTCCGCTAACAACTCGCTGCACCTGAGGGCAGGGGTTGTGCCGCTTTTCAGAGTTTTGCAGTTTATCAAGGTTTTATCTTGCTAACAAAGGTTGGGGGTAATTCTCCCCGTAGCAAGTGAGCTCAATCGTTAGAATAATAAAAATAATCACACAGAGACGCAAAGTCACAAAGGAATTGAATAAAACAATAAACCTTTGTGTTCTTTGTGGCTTTGTGTGAGAAAATAAAAAGACCAGCTATTAATTGTCAAGTAAAAAGTGTGGATAACTTTAAAAAATATTCAGTTGTCAAAGAACAATTAAGAATTTAAAAGATTAATCATCAGACTTTAAGTTACAAACATCATTAGGTTGCTGTAAGACAAAAGGTTTTTGATTTCTTAAAGTAGCATAGATATAGAAAGTAACCTTAGTCATACAAGCACCCATAGCTACTTTAGGTTTTTTGGTTCTTCTAAGTTTTAAGTGGGTAAATAGTGTTTATTGAGTTGACCAAAATTAAGTTTTCCTGTAATCAAAAAGGTTACTATTTTAAAATTTCTGTAACTTCTAAAACCTCTGGCTTTAGCCT
>JBFLXS010000079.1 GCA_040755795.1 bacterium
AAAAACTCAAAATGCCTAAAACAAAAATAAGGTGTAGAGTTATAGAGATAAGTCGTAGAGTCTTTTCTTAAGTAAAAAAATAAAAAAAAGCTTGACACTTTACATAACAGAACACAGAGAGAATATAGTAGTTATTAGTCAAATTTTACTCAGGGTGGATAAATAAAAAATCCCAAATCCCAAGCACCAAATCCCAAATAAGCACCAAATTTCAAGTAATAAATACCAAACTATGGGAGGTAATGTTTTGAATTTTGGTCATTCGAATTTGTTTGGAATTTGTGATTTGGAATTTCATAGCCCTATCTATGTCAAATTTCGATTAATAAGTGCTATAATTCGTGTCCTTATGTGGCTAATTTCTCTAATTCTCTGTGAACTCTGTGCCTCTGTGGCTGACCGCTTACCAAAATTCATCTGCTTGTTCAGTGATAGCATTTAACTTTTGCTTTAATATTTGACTCTCCTCGCTTACATCTTTTTTTTCAGATATCTGGTATGGTTTCCCAAAAATTATTATTCCTTGAGTAAAAGGATACGGGATTTGAAATTTATCCCATGCCTTTTCCAATATCCACTTTTTTTTAACCGCAGTGGTTAATGGGACAATGTATGCCTTTTTCTTTTTTGCAAGAGATATTATTCCTTCTTTTGGTTCATAAATAGGTCCTGTTGGTCCATCAACAGCAAATCCAAAATCATCACCCTGTTTTGTTTGCTTTATCAGTTCTAATAATGCTCTTGTCCCGCCTCTTGTTGTTGAACCACGAAATATCCTGCATCCAAATTTTTTTAAAATCTTGCTTTGATATTCTCCATCACGACTTAAACTAACCATTATCACAATCTGGCGATGACTCATATATGGCACCAGAAGGAATTGTCTCCCATGCCAGAAGGCATAAATCAAAGTTTTTCCTTCTTGTTTTAATTGCCTGATATTTTCTTCTCCAATAACTTTTATTTTTAAGGTGTTATAAAGTAATTTAATCAGTAAATGTGCTAAAAAAGGGATAATCAAGTTTAAAAACTTTTGTTTCACTAATATACTTTTATCATAAATTTTCCCTCTTGTCAAGGGAAAAAAGTATAACTCCTAATCATCTAACACTCCAATTGTCCCGGCTCATCTCACATCAAATCTAAAAGTAACCGCAAGGCGGTGGGTATTGCCCAATTCATCATAAGGCACAAAGGCATAATCTACCTGGTAATGTTTGATATTGCATCCAAATCCGCAGGTAATTCCCGTGCCAAAGTCTTTAAATATCTGTGAATTAAATCCACCACGCAAGGCAACTAAGTTTCTAAACCATAATTCAACCCCAAGATTCATCTTCCAATTATTATCTATTGGTTTTGTTAAATCACAGGTAACCGCTAATGGTTGTTCTTTAAATCGATAGGCACTACCCAATTTAAGGGTTAATGGTAAGCTATCTCCTTCAACCGCAAATTTTATCTTTGGTCCCACATTTTGAAGAACGGTAGCTAAAGTCAAACCTTCCATTGGCGTCTGGTATAATTGACCAATATCAATTGCAAATGAGGATGCTTCTTCTTGTTCTATCTTTTGCACAATCCCTTTAATTGTCATACCAATGCAGATAGATTCAGTGATAATCGAGGAATAACTGAAGGCGAAGGCAGTATCTCTGCCAGAGAAATTACCGGTGCTTTCATCTGGCGAATCGGCATAACCAGGAATTTTCCCTGCATCTAAGTAGATGATATTAAAACCCATTGCCTTTTTGCTGGAAACCGGGAAGGCAAACCCCAGAAACCCATGACCAATGCCTTCAAACCAATCATTATATACCGTAGATATTTCAGGTTTAGTCAGTTGTGTTAAGCCCGCGGGATTCCAATAGACAGCGGTAATGTCATCGGCTAAGGCAGAAAATCCTTCACCCATAGCCACCGCTCTGGCACCAACACCTATCTTTAAAAAAGGCACACCTGCCGTCCCTTTAGATGATTTTGCCCAACAGTTACTTGTGATTAGAATAAGTGAACTTATTAAAATTAATAGTTTATACCTCATTTATTTCTCTCCTTTTTGAAAGCGTTTGGGTTCTTCTATTTGAACGCTGATATCTGAATGCTTACTCTTTTTTTACCAGTTGTAATACTTCTAAGTCTACCTGGTCTTGTTTACGATTTAAACTTTGTTTATTTTTTATTAATTCCTTGATGCCAATAAAAAATACCTTTTCTTTTCCATAGATTCCAACCTCTTTCCCAACCCACACTTCTTTGAAACTACAACCTTCAATAGAGGTTATTATATCTACTCTGACAGGTTCATAGCCTAATTGAATAATTTTACCTGATTGAGCAAAATCAGATGCTTTCAATTCTAAACTTTCAAATCCAAATTCATTTAGTGTTTTGATAATTCTTTTACTATTTGCAAGAGTAGGTTCTACCAAAATATCTATATCCTTTGTATATCTTGGTTTAGCATAAAAGGCGACTGCATACGCTCCAACAATGCAGTATTTCACCTTATTTTTGTTCAATAACATTAATAACTCTTCGAAATCTTTTTCTATCCTCATTCTTTGTCCCAATAAGTTTATAATAGCATTCCCTTAAAAGTTGAACTGTTTCCAACCTTTCTTTAGCGGTCATTTTTAAATAATAATCCCTATCAAATTGTTCTGCATCTGCAAATGAATCTGTCTTGTTAATCCAAATTTTTTTCATTACCTTTTCCCTGAAAATAGTTTTTGCCACAGAGACACAGAGAACACAGAGAAATTATTTATGTTCTTCTTCTGAAAATCGGGGTTCGGGGTTCGGATTTCGGGGTTAGGGGATTCTTTTATTCCCGAGTCCCGAGTCCCGAGCCCCTTTATTTTATTATCGCCACTTTCCCACTTACCTTTTCGCCTTTTTCATTTGTAATAATATAGATGTATACGCCCGAGGCGATTCTTTCACCAGCATTATTGACTATAGGCCAGAAATATGGATTATCTGTAATATCATCTTTATTAAATACCAATTCCCCTGCAATATTGTATATCCATAGATTTACTTTACCAGATAGGTTGTAAAATTTAACTTCTTTATGTCCCTCTCGGAGTTTAAATGGATTTGGATAGACAATGACACTTTTGAGATTAGTTATTGGTGCGGCAACAACAAAGATTGACAATTGATTAACCTCATAGGCGGTAACTAAATCCTTATCCTTATCTACTATCTGTTTTCCTGGCACCAACTCAAAATGGTCTCCAGCAAGTCTATAGATGCGGTATGCCAGGTCATCATCTTCATTCTTCATATCCGGGTCAGAATACGGCAGAGTAATAATAAGAGACTTACCTGTAACTGGTTGAGTTCCTTTTCCATAATAATCTTTTTCCAATGCCAGTAGTTCTCGTCCAGAATTACTTAAAATACTACTTATAATCGGAGAAGCCTTTGATAGGTCCGTTTGCGGTGGGTTCACCTGACGAATAGTAAAGGTAACAGTTGAGTTAAATGCACCTATTGGTATTTCAATCACGGTTTGACCACTCTCTAAATTAGAAAGTATGCCCTTTTGGGGATTATTTAGTGCGATAATTGTCTTTGTCGCTGGATTAACTACCTCTAATTGGTCAACAATCCGAATGCCGTCAGAAGAGTTGCAGAAATCACTCCAGGTTCCTACTAAATTCATTGCACGGAGACGATAATAATATGTCTCTCCTTTTGTTCTATTGGTTATTTCAAAATACTCTGTATTACCCGCAATAGCATTACTCAATGTTGTCCAGTTAATCATATCCCGACTTTCTTGTAATTCATACAGGGCTATTCCTGATTGGGCATCATCCCACCCTTGCCAGTAAACCATATAATTTCCATCCAGATCAGCATCAAGGTCGGTTGTCAAACTTCCTTCTGTTGGTGGCGAACCAATTGCAGGTGGCGTCAGGTCAATCGTATTGGTAACTTCATTAGTTACACTCATTGTTCCGGCAAAAGTGATTTCCGCCTGATTACTTACCTTTGTTGGTGTGCCAATAACCATTGCTTTAAATGTTACACTTCCTGATGCATTCATCTTAACCTGCCCAATATTCCAGGTAATCGTTCCGTTAGAATATTTTCCACTACAATAGATACCCGCAGGTATTTTAATCGCACTCAACAGTGGATTTACCCCGGCTTCCTGCAGTTCAATTATCGCCCCTTCTAAACTCTGAAAAGTAAATTTATCAGTAAGAGAATCATAAAAAATATTTATCCTTGCCGTCAAGTTGTTATTTATCTCATCTATTAAATCTTGTATGCGATGATATGTTGTTATTAAGGATGAACTATATGTCCCCAAAGAGGTAACAATGGTAATATTTCCGTCTATGCCGTTTTCATTGAGTTGAGTCCAGCCATTGTCCACAGTTAGATTAAGAGTTTGTGGACCCGAGATTACCTCAGCATAACTTGTTACAGTGCAAACACTCAAGTGAGGGTCTAATCTATCTATTATCACCACATCCTCAGCATCCATCGAGCCGGTATTTTTGTAATTGATGGTATAAGTCAGGATTTTATTTAATGGAATACCATCTCTTGGGAAAACCTCTTTTCTGGAATATTTGAAGTCAGGTAGGGAAGTAACCGTTCCTATGACTTCATTTGTGGTGAAATCAGACATATACCTGGCTTTAATCGTGGCTTTATTTTTAATTAAGGTGCCATTTGGAAGTGGTGTTTTAATTTTTGCTTTGAAACTTACACTCCCGGGAATATCGACTTGACCCAGGTTCCATTTGATAATATTATTTTCATAAGTCGCATTAGGTTTTATTTCCTCCATAATTAAATTTGTATCAACCACATCCCAGATTTCAACATTAGTTGCCGTCATACTGCCCGTATTAACATAATTAATAACATAAGTTATAGACTTTCCCGGGCTGAAATTTCCAGTGCAGGTCTTAGACGATTGACTAAAATCAGGTGCAATGACGGTTAATGTCCCTGGTGTGGCTAATATTGGCGTAGAGATTTGATTAGAATTAAATACCGCAGTATTATTTGGGATAGGAGTGCCATTAGAAAGAGGCGATTTTACCTCAGATTCAAATTCCACTTTACCATTGCCATCTGGTGCAAGATTACTAATCTGCCAGGTAATCGTGCCTGATTCGTATTTACCACTATTTGCCGGACTGATATTTGTAAGATATGGACTTATCCTATCTTTAATATGGACTCCAGTTAGCGTATAACTTCCATTGTTTATGTATGAGATGGTGTATTTTAATTTATCCCCTGGAGTAACTGTTTCTTTAGATGGACTAACGACCTTGAATACAGTTATAATTTCTTTAATTATCTTATTGGTAACTTCATTGGTATTTCTACTTGAATTTATACTCCAGGAAAATTTAGCCACATTAGTAATCAAGGTATCCATCGGGGTATCAGTTCCTACCTTTACCTTGAGATAAACCTCGCCGCCAGAATTAGCACCAATTGTGCCCAAATCCCAGGTAACAGTGCCATTTGAGTGTATGCCAGGAGCACTTGCCAGAATATATTGTAGATATGGATTTAGCGTATCTTCAATCTTAAAATTCGTTGCCTCGCCTAATCCTTCGTTATAGAATTTGATGGTATAAGTAATTTCGTCACATACCTTAACCGTGCCAATAGGTGAATTTAGTTTTTTATTTATATCTGAATTACCAAAATCTGCGGATGAGGAGAAGGCGTAAATTGTGCCATCCGAAGAGGCAATATAAAGGATGCCATCAGCAATGGCTGGGGATGAATAGATTTGTTTAGGACTGCCCGTGTAGAATTTCCATAGTTCTGCGCCGGTTTCTTCATCCAGACCATAGATATAGCCGTTGTTGGCACCAAAGAAAACAACGCCGTTGGCTATGGCTGGTGAGGATTCAATTGGAGAACCAATGTAATGTGCCCATTTAGGTGTGCTATCTTGTTTTATCGCGTGTAAATATCCATCATTAGAACCACAAAATATGACATTATTAGCAATAGCCGGTGATGAACAAACTTTTTCATTGGTCTTATATCTCCATTTTTGTATTCCTGAAGAAGTATCAATTGCATAAATATAGCTATCATCTGAGCCAACATAGACAACGCCATCTTTGATAGCTGGGGATGAATATATTGCTCCCTTTGTGTCAAATCGCCATTTAAAGTCACCTGAGGTAGTTAGGCAATAAAGATTGCCATCCCCGGAGCCAAAATATACCCTGCCATTGGCAATTGCAGGTGAAGATTGAATTTCTCCAGCGGTTGGATAAGTCCATAATAACTCTGGTTTACTGGCATTTAGCGCAGAGAGATTTTTTCCACAACCAATATAGAGTTTTGCATCATCTACGGCTACAGACGAATAACGAACATTTCCACCTAATCCATAGCTCCATTTAAGCTCAGGATTTGTGCTCCAGCAAAAGACATTGCCATTAGAATCAGCTCCATAGAGTCTATCCTTGACCACAGCCGGGGTTGAGTCAATGCCCGATGTAGTGGCAAAACTACCAACTAAACTTCCAGATTGAGCATCAAAGGTGTATATCTTGTTATTAAATGAGGCAATATAAACTCTATCATCCGCAACGATAGGTGAAGAGAGGATTTTATTGCTCGGTTTGGCTCTCCATTTAAGTTCGAGTGGTGTCCGAATAATCTCCCGAAAATCATATCCCTCATGGCCAAGATTAAAATGAAACATAGGCCAATCATCACTTTCAGAATCAAGCACCGGAATAGTCACCACAACCTCATTAGTCTGCCACGCAAAAAGAGGAAAAGCAGTAATTGTGGCACTATTTCTAATCACTACCCCACCTGGCAATGGGCTAAAAACCGTTGCCTCAAATCGCACTTCACCACCACCATCAACTAATATTGTTCCTAAATTCCAGGTAATTATTCCGTTAGAATATACTCCATTATTAGAAATATTGGTGATATTGCAGAGATTAGGGTCGATGATGTCCGTAATCACTACATTTGTAGCGATGTCATTACCTGTATTTTTGTATTTAATCGTAAAACTCAGGATAGAGCCGGGTAAAACCTCTCCTTCTGGATAAACAGATTTTTCTGAAGTAGAAAAATCGGGAGCTCCGATAATATCACTGGTCGTTGTTACGCTATTGCTCATCTGAAGATAAGTCTGGTCAGATTTTATCGTGGCATAATTAGTAATATCTCCAATGTTCAGAACACGGACTTTAAATCCGACCTTTTGCCCTATATTTCCCTGTAATAATTCATTTCGTATCCACTTAATTCTCGTTGCCTGCGTAGAAAATATTTCAGTCCAGACACCATTAGTATTAGTAGCGTAAAGGATAGTATCAATACTTTCTCCTTGTGCTGGTTCTACCAATTCGGTCAAGGCTGGGATATCATCTGTAATTTCCACATTCGTGGCATTGAAATTACCACGATTACCGTATTCAATGGTGTAGGTAAGAATATCTTGAGGCGAGGCATGAGTTTTATCAACACTTTTCGTGATGTCCAGGTCAACTATCCCGCAAGAAAGAAATAGATTAACAAACCCTGCTTTATTGCCCACAATAAGGTCAAGTGAACAGGAATTATCATAATCCACTACCCATGGTGCGGCATTTTTCCCCACATCAATATCACCCTGTCCTTCAATCCTGATTTTTCGTCCTTTATCCAGAATAGGGTCTTTATCTGTGCCGATATTGAGGAAGAGCGTGATAAATCCATCAAAATCACCAATGACTAAATCTTTCTTATGGTCGCCATTATAATCAACCACAAAAGGAATAGCATTATATCCAACATCAATTTCTCCCGGAGATGTAGGGCTACCAAATGATGGATTTACATCTGTGCCTGTATTTAGATAAAGAAGGACATTTCCTGATTTATTTCCCACGACAAGGTCTTTTTTGTCATCATTATTCCAATCAACAACAACTGGTGTAGCATTATCACCGACATCAAGGTTTGTTGTTGGGCTACCGGCTTGGATTATAATCCCGGTGGCAAAAAGTGGGGCATTGTCTGACTGAATATTTCTAAAATAGATTACCTGACCAAGATTATTGCCAACAATTAAGTCTTTTTTTCCATCATTGTTCCAGTCTATCGGAAAAGGTCTGGCAAAGCCACCGGCATCCATATTTTCAGTAAGAGTGCCTTTTTCTGCACTTGTGCCATAGACCTTTAATTCAAAGCCACCAGTAAATATAGGCTCTTTATCTGTCCCGGAATTAAGAAACAATGTAACAAAGCCATTTTCATCACCGACAAGCAGGTCTTTACGATGGTCATTATTAAAGTCAATAATCGCTGGGGTAGAATACAGCCCGATTTGAAGTGGGGAAGGCGGTCCCTGAACCTTAGAAGAAGCACTGAATTGTGGTGGCTGGTATGGATAGTTATTTAAAAATATATCAATCGAGCCACATTCTACACCAACCAATAAATCCAAACCACCATCCTTATTCCAATCCATCACCAACGGTGCAGCCCTTTGCCCAACATCAATATCTAAATTACCGACTTTAATCTTTTGTCCCGGCTCAAAGGTTAAGATTCTATTTCCTATCAAAGGAATAAGTCCCTGCGTATTGGTGCCAGAAGTTACTACCCCTTTAAATAAAAAGACATTCCCCTCGCCATTGCCAATAATCAGGTCTTTTGTGCCATCACCATTCCAATCAGCGACCTGCGGCATAGCAAATTGACCAACATCAATAAAGTTACTTGAGGTTCCTGTAACTGCCTGTGAACCAATATTCATCCGGAACCCATAACCAAAAGTTGGAATATCATCACTACCATTATTTTTGAAAAACCAGACATTGCCCGGGTCATCACCGATGAAAAGATCTTTTTTGCCATCCTCGTCCAGATCAAACATAAAAGGACAAGCCGTATAACCAATATCAATCACAAATTCCTGTTGTTGAATTAATCCATTATAAAACAAAACTGTGTTATTGTCACCTACAATCCATGCATCTAATAGATCTTTGAAAAATACTGAGTAAAGATTTGCGGTTATATTTGGTAGTGAAATATCAATCCAGTTAGGATTAGCAAGGGTAAGTTCTAATACAGTCCCATCAGCACCTGCAATAAGACCATTTTCTGGGTCAATGAAATGAACGGAATATAGGTTTTTCTGTCGGGGTGAAGTAATTGACACCCAGACATTATTAACACACCTTAGTATAGTGCCTTCAGCACCTACTACCCATATTGTCGTTGTGCCTGGTGGAGAGGTAATGCTATATAAATCAGGAAGATTAGCAGGTAATCCTCCAACTATGGTCCAGGTTGTTCCACCATCGATAGTTTCAAGTATTAATCCATTTCCTGCATTTTTATTTCCTGCTATCCAACCGTGAAGTGAATCTTTAAAAAAGACGCAGTTTAGATCTACACCTACTCCAGAATTCTGAGTTGTCCAGCTACCATTATAATGTAGGATAGTTCCTCTATCTCCTACTGCCCAGCCATTATTAGCATCAACAAAAAAGACTGAATATAGGTTTGTTGGTGTGCCAGAAGTTTGAGATTCCCAGACTGGAAAACTTTGACCTTGTGGGATATAATAATGAAGAATGGTGCTGTTATTGCCAACTGCCCAACCTTCATTTTGACTCAGGAAATGAACACTATTTATATTTTGATTGGTAGGACTTTGTTGAGGCAACCAGGTATTTCCGCCATCAATAGTTTGAAAGATGACACCATTATCTCCAACTATCCACCCTGTCTCAGGGGTAACGAAATACACACTTCTTAAGGTATTATTGGAAAATGAAATTATTTCAGGTGGGCCAACATAAGGTGGTGAATCTGTCATAGGATATCTAACAATGGTTCCATTTTTATTTCCAACTATCAAATCGTAATAACTATCATTATCATAGTCAATAACAAAAGGTGTAGCGTAGTCACCTACATCAATAGGACCATTAGGGTCTTCAATCTGTTCGCCTGTGGTAAAGATGGGGTTAAACTCACTCCCTGTATTGCGGTAGAACCAAACATTGCCTTCACGGTCGCCGATGACTAAGTCTATTAGCCCATCTCCATCCCAATCGACTTCCCAATCAACTTGAGCGGGGGCAGCATTCCAGCCAATGTCCAACTCATAGGTCTGAATTTTCTTACCACCTTCATTAAATATCGGCATTGAGGCAAAAGAAAGATTAATTAATCCCACTAATAATAAGATAGTAACTAAAAAAATCTTTTTGGGTTTCATTTGTTTTTTTGCTCGCTATTTAAAATACCCTATCAGTATACAACATAGTCATTAAAAAGTCAAGGATTTTAAAAGTGAAACTTACCCATAAGTCTCAATTGGGTCGTATTTAACCGCAGAGACACAGAGGAAAAAAACAGAAAAATTACAGCAAAGGCGCAAGTGAGTCTAACAAAAATCCCTTTGTGAACTTTGCGTCTTGGCGAGAGAAAATTTCTATTTGATTCCCTACTGATATTTGAACCATTACCTTTAAATTTTTGAAAGTTTGCATTTTTTTCTCCGCGACTCTGTATCTCTGCGGTGTGAATTTCCTTTATATTTCATAGTATTCCAGAGATGTGGGTAAGTTTCACGAAACATTATTTACATGCAGCAATTTTTGGTGAAGATTATGATTATGGAGTACGGTGATTGTCCCTGCTTTCGGAGTAAGTAAAAAGCAAACCCACTGTAGCGTTCTCTAAATATATGTAACAAACTATGCATACTACTATGTATCTCCAACAAAATATTTCAGGATATCGTAATCAAACTCTCATCTACGAGATGGGTGGCTGAAGATAAGAAAAGGTGTCGCAGTTAAACCCTCGGCTAAAGCCAGGTGGAAATCTTCTACCGCACTTTAGTGACAGGGTCTTTTTTAGGGCTTTAGCCTTTCTATCCCACTTTAGTGGAGGGTAAATTTGCCTCTTAAATCATACTTAAACAAAACTATGTTTACTTAGAGAACGCTATACCAGACTGTCATTGACAGACGGGACATCTACCCTCTACTTCAAGGGGTAAACTTGAAAGATTCAATATCGGTAGTTAAAGACGCACCAGTGTTTGGATGAAGTAATCTACCAGGTACTTCATATTTACCTACTGGTTCATTACCGGTAAAGGTATAGGTGATAAGATTTAACGGACCAATCCCGCCTGCAGGAATAGTGAGATCATCCATCTTTATCAGCTGGAGATAGTTATTAGTAGGAAGCTTTATACAAATCCTTACATCAACCGTTGTATCAGAACCTGGATTATCTACCCTGACATCTATTTTTACTGTTTCCCCGGTTGTAAATGTCCCCTGGTTTAAGATAATGTTAATAGTGAATGATGGGGGAGGTGGGGAAAAAGTTCCTCTTTTATAATAAATCTCCATATTTCCATCTCGATTATCATCCCAGACTATATGTATCCCATTTGCATCTGAGGTAATCGCAGGTTCCCCAGAGACAGCTGAATTATTAGTCAATCGGACATCCAATCCCCATGTATTCCCTCCATCCTGACTACGCTTATAATAAATCTCCCAATTTCCATCTCGATCATCATACCAAACTATATGTATCCCATTTGCATCTGAGGTAATCGCAGGAGCCCGCGAGGTATTTAAAGCATTAGTCAACCGGACATCCGGTCCCCAGGTATTTCCTCCATCCTGACTCCGCTTATAATAAATCTCATAATTTCCATCTCGCTCATCCACCCAGACTATATGTATCCCATTTGCATCTGAGGTAATCGCCGGGACACCAGAGACAGCTAAAGCATTAGTCAACCGGACATCCGGTCCCCAGGTATTTCCTCCATCCTGACTCCGCTTATAATAAATCTCATAATTTCCATCTCGATAATCCACCCAGACTATATGTATCCCATTTGCATTTGAGGTAATCGCTGGATAGAAAGAGTAAGCTAAATTATCAGTCAACCGGACATCAGATTCCCAGGTATTTCCTCCATCCTGGCTACGCTTATAATAAATCTCCCAATTTCCATCTCGATAATCATACCAAACTATATGTATCCCATTTGCATCTGAGGTAATCGTCGGTTCCCCAGAGACAGCTGAATTATTAGTCAATCGGACATCCGGTCCCCAGGTATTTCCTCCATCCTGACTACGCTTATAATAAATCTCGTGATTTCCATCTCGAGTATCCCTCCAGACTATATGTATCCCATTTGCATCTGAGGTAATCGCTGGGAACTCAGAATAAGCTAAATTATTAGTCAATCGGACATCCGGTCCCCACACAGGTTCAGCACCAAAACATAGGTTTGTAATCGAGAATAACCCTATTAGTAAGACCCATAGTTTTAACCCCTTTTCTTTCTTTAAGATTTGCATAAGATAATCCTCCTTTTCCTTTTAAAAATATTACAAGTATTCTACTTGTGGTTTATATACTCAAGATAGAATCTTGAAATTAATTTATTATATCATATCACTGTTGTTTTTGTCAATCTAAATTTTTCTTCTATGTAATTCAGACAGTAAAATCTCATATTACAAGATTTTGTAACCGTTCAGGTAATATTTGTAAAAACAAGATTTCTTGCGTCTTTCGGTATTTATAATGTTCGTAGTAACCCGCTTTAGCGGGTGAATAACCGCATAAATGCGGTCACTACAAACCAGAATCTGAACGGTTACCTTCTCTGTATCATCTTCCCTAGTCGCACTACTCGACTTACTAATTTGCTGCGTTCCATGTTGAGATGATAAACCTTTTGACGCAGTTTGCTTAAATCTATGAATCATTCCCCATTTCAATATCTCATCTGTATTATATTATAAAGCATATCAGATTGTCAAGTAAAAAAAGGAGCGAGCCAGGGCAAACGCATCTAAATTCCACAATCAACTGTAGTTTATGATTTTACCAGCAGTTATAAAGCATTTAGAGCCTCCAGCCTTAAAAATGTGTTCACTCTTCTGATTTAATCAGCTTTTACGGT
>JBFLXS010000080.1 GCA_040755795.1 bacterium
GAGATAAGGGAGATATGGAGATGAAATAATAGAAATAGATTGAAATTTATAGAAATATGTAGAAATTGATTGCGGAAAACAACAAGTTTCCATAAATTTTTATCAGTTTCTACTAATTTCAATTTTTTTAATAATATCTCCCTATCTCCTTAATCTCCACATCTCCTTTTGTTACACCATCTGAACGCTTACTCTCTATTGTTTGTAACATCCTTTTGGCATACTCACCATTTGGATTTAGGTTTTTCAATACATACTCAAACTGTGCTTTTGCCTTTTTGAGGTCTTTTGCCTGATAATAAATCGAGCCTAAATCTGTATGAAGACCTATATCTTCTGGAAGTAACCTGGCAGCAGTCTTAAGACAGGAGATTGCCTTATCTATCTCTCCTGCTTCATAAAAGGCATATCCCAAAGATTTATACGACTTAGGGTATGAAGGATCAAGAGTTTTAGAGTAGGTACGAATTGCTTCTTTAAAGTTCCCCATCTTAGTGTACATATATCCAAGGGAAGATAGATACTTCTTAGAATAAGGGGAGAATTTTAATCCTGTTTTAAGGGTTTTAATCGCTTCATCATACCGATGTTGCCTAAAATAAAGCTTAGCTAAATTACTATAAGCATCTTCGGAGGAGTATGGACTACGATTTATTGCCTTTTTATACGCAGATATTGCCTGATCATATCTTCCATTCAACTGATATGCTGCACCAAGTAGGTTATATAAGATTAAGTCATTAGGAAATAGCCGATTTGCCTTCTCTGCTAAAGCCATTCCTTTCGTAGCATACCCCTTTTCCCCACCCGTTGCCCTTTTGAGATAGATATCTATAAGCCCTTTATAATACCATTCCTCATAGGGGTTAAGTTCTATTGCCTTCTCATACTTTAAACTCGCTTGCGCATAATTCTTCCGGTCTAAAAACCCTACTCCTTCTTTATAATATATATTAGCCTTATAGGCTGATATGGGATACCTGAACAAGATAAGGATAATAATAAAGATTGGCACTCCAATGAGCCATATAATGATTCTGTTTTTAGATTTCATTACTTTTTCTCTCTGGCTACTTTGAGGGTTTCCTACTCCCATCATCATACCCATCATTATCCAGAATAAGGAGGATGTTAAGTTCATACCAAAGCTAAACTGATTCTGAATAAGATAAGCTATCCAGCCAGCTCCAATCCCAATGCTCAACCCTTTATTTAGCTCTTTTTTATAGCACCTATAGGCAAATATAGCAAAACTAACTAATAACCAGAGGTAGGTAATTAGCCCTATGATACCTTTTGTAACAGCAGTGTCCAATATATCATTGTGTGCCCTATCGAAACCAAAACTGGCATAGAGTGGATATACCAGGGCCATTGATTCAGGTCCCACACCCAACAGCGGATAATCGGCAATCATTTTTAGGACAATCTTCCAGGTACGAATACGAGAACCAGCCGAACCAGCAAACTCTATTTTAGTAGTATCCTCCTTTGGTTCAGGAGGTAAAACCATCTCCTCTTCAGGAATCTTTTTAAACAAAGGTTTCTCTTTTAGTTGAACTTCCTTCTTTATAGAATCTTTTTCTTCCTTTAGTTGTAGTTTTTCCTCTGGTTGAGTCTTTACTTCCTTTACCATCTCTGAGGTAAATCTTTGAATTACTACCTTTCCCGGGCCCACACACAGCCATGCACTCATCAGAATGAGGATGCCCAAGAATATCCATAATCTTCTCTTATTTTTTATAATCTTTGCCCTCCAGGATAACATTCCAAATAGGAGCATTGAGCCCATGAATCCTAAAATACCAGCTCTTGTAAAAGTGAAAAATAAGCAGATATAAATTAAAACAAAGCTTATAAGATACCACCATGGTCTAACTATAGAAAGGTATGGAAGGGATTCCTTTTCTTTGGTTCTTTTATCTCTCTTTTTCTTTGATGGATGTGAGTCTTTTTTTTCTTCAAATAAATACATGGATAAGGCTGATGGGAGTACCATAATAAGATAAGCGGATAAGTATGCTGGATTACCAGTGGTAGAATGTACCCTGAATCCTTCGAACAACTCAAATCTGAATGGGTCAACTTTATAGTACTGAAGGATTCCATAGATAGAGGTTAATACCCCGGCTAATATAGCTGTATTGAGGGTCAGTTTAAGAAGCTTACGGTTATTTATAAAGTTCACCGTCACATAGAATAGGATGATATAAATCATCAATGTGGATAAGCCTTCATACCTTCTATAGAAACCTATAAAGGATAATAAAGGGCTAACTGAGAATATGGTAGCCAGGGTACTCACTAAAAGATAAGCAGTAATCGGTAAATCAAGTGGAGTTCTTATAAACCTATGTCCAATCAAGAGAGCCTTCATCAACCAAATACTTATCATAATCAAGATTAGCACTCGCATCAAGGTTGCTTTACCAAGGTCAAATGGATTCTCCAGCTTGGGATCAAAGTATAGAGGGAGAGAAAGGATAAGGAATAGTAGAGTAATAATAACTGCATAATCATAATACCTTCTATTATTCATCTTTTTATCTCCTATCTTCAAAGTCTTCTACACTCATTTTAACTCACAGATCTCTATCTCTTATTCTTTTCTCAATAAATCCTAGTGTCTTCATTCCTAAGAACAGACCCATTCCTAAGATGACTAAGATTAAAAGGGTATACTCCTTTGGAATTACTGTAAGAATATACGCTGTCATACCTAAGTAGACACATATAAAGTATATCAATAAGATAACCTGACGATGGGTCAATCCTATTTTTAATAATCTATAGTGCAGATGTTCTTGACCGGGTTTAAAGAAAATTTTTTCTTTTATAATCCTGTGGATGAAAACTAAGATGGTGTCAAAGATTGGGACTCCTAAGGCTATAATAGGTATCAACAAGGTCATAGTAACACTTATCTTTGTACCTTCTAATATTATGGCTATGGATGAGAGGATAAATCCTAATAACATACTACCAGCATCTCCCATAAATATCTTAGCCGGATGGAAGTTGTACTTCAGGAAGCCTAAGGTACTTCCTGTTAGGGCAATACACATAAAACTAATCACTAAATTTTGCTGACCTACAGCAATCAAAAAAAGTGTTAAGGAAGCTATACTCACTACCCCAGCGGCTAAACCATCCAGGCCATCAATCAGATTTATGGCGTTTGTTAAGGCTACTACCCAGAGGATGGTTATAGGTAGACTAAGTATTCCTAAATTTATTGGATTGCCAAAAGGATTTGTTATTGTAGATATCTTAAATCCATAGTTGAATAATATCAAAGCTGCCAAAATCTGAAAGATTAGTTTCAAAAGGGCAGGAACTTGCTTTATATCATCAACCATTCCTAATAGAAATATGAATGTTCCTCCTACCCATAAACCCAATAACTGTGACTTAAACTCTTTTATCAAAGAAGGGTTATTCCACAATGCAAATCCCATTCCAATTATAAAAGCTAAATAAATCACTATTCCTCCAAAGTAAGGGATTGGCACCTCATGAATTTTCCGCTCCCCAGGGTAATCAACTACCTTCAGGTTTAATGCTAACCTTAGAAACAATGGAGTTAATAGTAGGGAGATAATTAATGAACTAAAGAAAATTAATAAATATTTTATCATTTTTTAACCCTTTCAAACTGAAGCCAGGTAATCGGTAATCAGTAACAATCAATTCTTCACCGATTACCAATAACCTCTTTATATAATGATTCAAAGTCTGAGGATATCTTATCCCAGGAATAATTCTCTATAACATGGTTTTTTGCCCTTTCTTTTACTGATTCTACCGCCTGTCTATTATTTATTAAAAATGCCAATTTTTCAGCCAGATCACTTACATCTTTATTCCTGAAGGTATAGCCAAAATTATTCAGTGCTTCAAGGTTTTCCGGTATATTGCTTACCAGACAACAGTTCCCATAACTCATTGCTTCAAGAAGAATAATAGCTAAACCTTCTATCTCTGAAGGATGAACAAATAGGTAACAGTTGGAAAGTAGTTCATGAAGCATTTTACCTCTAACAAAACCTGTAAAGATAATATTCTTATTTCCTTGTGCCATTTTATAAAGCCTGGATTTATATGCCTCTTCATATCGTGCATCACCTGCAATTACCAGCTTCAAATTAGGCCTGAGCCGCTTATAAGCCTCTATTAAATAATGAGCACCCTTTTCCCTGACAGGTCTTGCCACAAAAAGAATATAATCATTACCATAAAGCCCATATTGTTTTATCAAATCCGGTTTCTCTATCTGTGGAAGATTAACACCTTCCGGGATATAGATGCTTTCTCTACCATATCTTTCCATCAGATATCTCTTTTGAACTTCAGAAACTACTACTACAACATTGGGAAATATTACAGATGGAATCTCTGTTACTCTCAAAAACAATCTACCCACAATTCCCCATTTCGCTCTTTTCCACTCTAAACCATGTTCCTGAACTACAACCTTTCTGCCATGTATTCGAGGAATGAAGCAAAACATTGCAGGGCCAAAAGCATGAAAATGAACAATGTCAATGTCTTTTTCCAAACAGCACTTTAGAGTGGCTATAAAAGTAGCCGTTATCTTTTCAAGGCTTTTACTTCTCAATGTTGGCACCGTCTTTATCTTCATCCCCTTATATAATCTGTCTTTTGCCTCATCATAATGTCTCATTGTATAAACAATGATCTCATGTCCTTTCTTAGCGAGCCTTGAGCCAACCTCTTCTGTCCATTTCTCTATTCCGCCACCAAAAGTCATACCTTTAAGAGCTATATAGGCAATCTTCATGAATATATCCTCTCATAGACCTTCATCAATTTTTGATAATGGAGTTGGGCATTAAATTCTTCTGCTACCTTTTTTCTTGCCATCTTACCCATCTGACTAATCATAGTTGAGTTAGAAAGAAGATATTCTATTTTTTCTCTTAGTTCTTGACAGTTTCCTGGGTCAAAGAGCAAACCTGTCTCTTGTTCAATCACCATTTCAGGTATTCCACCGATGGCTGAGGCGATAACTGGTTTACCATAAGCAAATGCTTCAAGTATTGTCATTGGCAAATTTTCATAGCATTGGGATGGAAAGACAACAAAGCCAGCATTCCTGAAAAGCATCTTGAGACTCTCATCTGACTTGTAGCCCTCAAAAATCACATTATCAATTTTACCCTCTCTGGCATAAGTTTCATATTCAGCTTTCATAGGACCATTACCAACTATCCTGACTGGCACATCAAGCCCTTTTACAGCCTCAAGTAGTGTCATAACACCTTTCTCTTTTGAAACTCTACCTGCAAAAAGGATATAGTTTCCAGGGCTGAAGTTTGGCTCAAAGTCTTCTATCTTTATAAAGTTAGGTATGTGAACCAGTTTTTCCTCAGGGATACCTGCTTCAGTATGTTTTCTTAGAAAAGCCTCACTAGGACAAATAAAATATTTTATCCAGTTATATCTTTTTAGAAAATAATTCAAGTAAGACTCAACGGTATAAACTAAAGATGCGCCTAAACTTCCCTTGTGACACCTTGTCAGCAGGCAATGATAGAATTTCTTACCTTTACACCTTTGACATATTTCACCGTTTAATAACATCAGATATGAAGGACATATTATTTTACAATCATGCAATGTCATAACAACTGGTATCCGTCTTTTCTTTGCGGCATCAATTATAGAGGTGGTTAATCTCCCATAGATATTATGCGCATGAATTACATCCGGCTTAAAAGAATTTAATAGTTCGGAAAATTTACTTCTGCATTCATAGGAGTAAATCAGTTCAATACCTGTAAAAATCTTTTTAACTACCGGGATATTTTCATACTCAATAGGTGAAGCAAAAAATCTTGAGTATTCAGAGGGTTCATTTTCTACAAAATGCCTTGAAAAGGGAGCAACTTTATGTCCATAATCTCTAAGCATTTCCATCTCATTAAAAAATACCCTCTCTGAACCAGAACGAAGGTAGTAGTAATTATCTGCCAATAATATCTTCATGATTTTTTACTTCTCTTTGCTCAATATGGTAAATTGAATGTACCATTGCCGCATAAATCCAAAAATACCATTGTATGGTTACATCTGTAATTAAGTTTTCAGTTATATTCATTATTATAAATGCAACAAATACTGAAATAAACCCTAAAGTTATTGCTTGAAAATAAGGCTCCTTAGTTCTTTGATATGTTTTAAAGGTATCTTTTATAAGGGTAAACAGTAGCAATAGATATGCCCCAAGACCTAAAATACCCGTCTCTAAAAGCAATCGCAGGTAGTCATTATGAGCATACTTTGGTGAATTCAACGCCTCAAGAGCTAATGATTCAAAAGCTCCCAGTCCATACCCTAAAAATGGTTTGTCAAAGAAAAAGCTGAATGTCCCCTGCCAGAGCCAAAAGCGAGTCTCTAATGGATTACGCCAATATGAAAGAGGATTAAATATATCTGAAAATCGCTGAGGAATCACAGGAATTACAACTATTAGAAAAGCTAATATAAGAGGCATAATTATCAGAAGCCTCCTATACTTTAAGATGCTTATGGTCAATATCATAAATAAAACCCCTATCCAGGCTGTCCTGGTAAAGGTTAAGAAAATAGAGACTCCTAATACCAGGGATAGCAGACTATATCCAGGCTTTTTAATACCAGATTGAAGTAGAAATGTAAAGGCTATACTCAAGGGTATCATTAAATAAACACTATATGAATTTGGATTCATAAAAGTGGCAAAAATTCGGTTAAACCCAAAGGTGGAAGAGGTATCTCCTGTACCTGTGAAGAATTGATAGAATCCTATCATGACAGGGATAAATGTTGAGAAAAAAATGGCATAAATTAACCGCATAATCTGTTCTTTTCTCTTCAGGAGACTAACTATGAGAATATACATTATGAGAGGACTAACAAATTTTAACCACTCCGACAATCCTTTTAACAAATTACCAGAAACAGAAATAGATATGAGGCAAATAATTAAGAATAATATATAAGGTTTTAGGATAGGTAATTCTAACACATTAAACTCACTGAGTATGAGTAAGATATAGATAACTCCACCCCATATAATGAATATAGATAAAACTGCTGCCAGATTTATACCCCCATGTATAACTCCAGATAAAGGGAATATGATTACAAATGTTGTTAAACCCAATAAAGGTCTGGTTATAATTAAAAGTTGGATAGTTGCTTCTATATTAGTAAAGAATAAAGCTATGAAGATAATTAATAATATACTCTCAATAACAATAATGACTGGAAAAGCTTTTAATGCATATCCTGCAAATATTAATAAAATGTAAGATATAACGATAGGAATATATTTAGTTTTAAACTTAGTTAATGCAACCTCTTTCATTTTTTAGTGCCTCAACCTTCCCTGTTTTCCATTTATATAGCACTTATCAATCGAATGAATGTAGAAGATCGAATAATGAATTTCGAATTATGAAGTCTTAGTATTACTTCTACATTCTACATTCAATATTCAATATTCTACATTCGATATTTTGAAACTTTTGACTAATACTACTCCTTCTCTTGTTCTCTTTCACCTACTTTCTGCAAGTACTCTAAAAAGAATGCTAAACCCAATGCTACCATCAACCCAACTACGGCTGCAACAATGACATTCAATAACATATTTGATTTAACTGGGCTCTTGGGCTCAATGGAAGGATTTTTTATCTTAGTATTGGTGGACATTATTATTGCACTCTGCACAGTGTGAAGTTCACGATTAAGGTCTTGTAGTACCCTTTCACGACTTACAAGCTCTGATTGTAAAACAATCACTGCCGGTGCATCCACCGGATGCCTTTTGCTTAAGTAAGCTAAAGTTTTTTTCATCTCTTGAATTTCCTGGGTAATAGCCGCAATATTATTTTTTAGATTCCTCTCATACTGCTGATTAGGCTTCATCAATTCATCAAATTTTCTCCTATGCTCCTGGATGATAACTTCGGCAATACAATTGATAACCCTCATCACCTCTTTAGGACTTTTTCCCTTTACTGTTATATTCACCTGTGATACCGGTTCTAACGGTGGTAAAGGGATTTTTCTCTCCTCTACTCTTGTCTTCACCATTTCCTTTAGTTGGTATGGCAAAAGACCCGAGTTCAATTTTTTAGCTACCCTGGCTAAAAAGGGATAATTTTGAATATAGAAACTTATCGCGTCCGGCTCTTCAATTATTTTACTATATATTCTTCCGATTGTTCTCTCTATACTACAACATTTACCTACCTCTAAATCTAAAGAGGTTTCATATACAGAGGGTAGTAGTAAATTTGCCACCACTACTGCAAATATAGAGAAGATGGTCATTAAGATTATTAACACCTTCCTCTTCCAGACCACCCTAATGTAATCGATCAGTTCTACTTCTTTTTTCATCTTTCCTTATCCTCCATTCCCAACAGTTTCATACAATTTCTTAAAGTATCGACCATCCTTAAATAGCTCCACAAAGTTACCAGTTTCAACTACTTTTCCATCTTTCAAAACAATAATCTTATCTGCATCCATAATGGTTGAGGAGCGGTGGGCAACATTAATTATGGTTATGTCCTTATGAAGTTTTCTTAAGGCATCTTTGATAAGTCTTTCCGAAATATTATCTACTTCACTGGTAGCTTCATCTAAAATAAGTATATCAGGTTTACGAAGTAGAGCACGGGCTATAGCAAGCCTCTGGCGCTCTCCACCGGATAGCTTTATGCCATGGTCTCCTATAACCGTATCTAATCCTTTATTACACCTTTCAACAAACTCTGTAGCATTTGCCATTTCCAGAACCCTGTATATCTTCCTATCACTCTTATCTGTTATTCCAAACAAGACATTTTCTCTTATAGTCCCATTAAACATGAATACCTCCTGCCCAACATAGCCGATTTGACTATACCATTCATCAGTATTAATTTCCTTTAACGGAACCCCATCTACAAGAATTTCACCATTGGTTGGGTCCAAAACCTTAAGCAGTAGATTTACTATACTGGTCTTACCAGAGCCTGACTCGCCTACGATAGCAATCAGGAGATTCTTTTTCAGTGATAGGGTAATACTATCCAATGCCACCTTTTCTTCTTCATCATACCTTAAAGATACCTCTTTAAAAAGGATTTCATCTTCAAACCGTGCAGGCATTTTACCTGAGTATGTTGAGCTTACATAACTCTCTTTCATTGCTTCATAAGTAGCCTCGCCATAGGGTAATAAGGACATAAAGAGCATACTATTGCGTCCAATAGAACCCAGGGAAGGCAGTACTCTCTGTAGAGCAAGGGCAAAAACACCTAAGGATGGAAGAATTTCCACCATACTGCTATCGCCATATCTAACTACAAGCCACCCTACTGTAAGACACAGGATACCTAACACACTCATTTCCAATAATCTTGCTGGTATTGCCAGAAAGACTGTATTTCGCCTGGCAAGGCTGTAAAAGCTTTTCGAGGAATTATTAAATAGTCCTTCCCAGAATCCTTCAGCCTTAAAAACCTTCAATACTTTAATGCCACCAAGTGCCTGTCCACAATATACCGTAGCGTCGCTCGATGCCTGCACACAGCGTTTTCCTGTAAAATAAGAGACCCTTGAGGCAAGGTAACGAGTAATCCATAGAAAGAGACCACCAAAAATGATAATAAAAAAGGTAGCCTTTGCCGAGATTGTGAATAAAAGGTAGATAATCAGAAGGCATTTAAAGACCTCGGTTATAAGGTCAGGAATTATAGAAACAAGGTTATGCATCTGAGCAGGGGCAGTAACAACACGATACTCTAAGTCACCTAACCTATGGCTCAGAAAGAAACGATAATCTGCATGTAAGAGGCGATGAAAAAGGGTAGATTGACAATGCTCTCGGATTGATAACCCCAGGAATAGCGAGAGAACCTCCCTGAAATAACCCAGAACATTCTTCAAAAAGATAGCTATAAAAAAGATTAAAAGGGCAGAAAATATCGGAGAGACAAATGGTATACTCTTAGCCGCCCTGAATAAAAACGAAATAATCAGCCCTTTGTCTGCAAGATTAACAGCAGGAGATATAATCTGTGAAATGAGCGGGAACAATATCCCTATACTAAAGGCTTCAGTAAAGCCATAGAGTAGTCCTAATAGGATAAGGATAGTTATCATTCTAAGGCGTTGCCTGAAAAAGTAAAACAGGGCATCCTTTGATTTTGCTGTCAATCTATACTTCTTATTATCCATTCATTTACCTTTTCTATTCTCTCCTATGGAGTGCGGTAGCTTGCTACCGCTTTTACTTCTAATTCGTGGCTAAAATGTAGATGTAATCCCCACACCCCGTAATAGTGAATGAGCTAACTCTCTGGAGAATGGTAGACACCAGGGAATCTCTGCTTTGAAAATCGGGATACTTGCCGTAAGGCGTCCAAAGAAGTCCAACCGACGCTGAAGATATTTCCTTTCCTGCAACCACTGTACCCTTGGGAAAGCCATTAAGTAAAGTATGGTCATGGAGCGAGAAAGTCGTTCCAGTTTTAGCTCTTTGCAATCATGCGAAGGGTAGGGAATGACAATTCCTGCCAGCGGCGGCATAGAGCTATCATCATCTATTTTAACACCAATCCGGCCATCAGGCAGCGTTTCACTGGAAACCACCGCAGAAAGCCCTTCAGCGAGTGATTCAGCAATATCCTTGTGCAGCCGTATTTGCCCTGTTCCTGGAAAGCAGCAAAAGCCCGTTCCATTTGCCTGAAGACGCAATAGGTCGTCAGTGATAAACCGGCCACCATTTGCACAGAGTAATGCGGCAAGGGTAGACTTCCCCATTCCTGGACCACCAACAAATGCAAGTGCCGAGCTACCAATCATTACCGCACTGGCGTGCAAGACACACTCACCAGCTAAGGTGAGGATAGAGGCGATTATATTACCCTCTAACAACAACCCGGCTATCTCAGAACAGACACCATCAAAGAGATGGACATAGACCGAGTGCAGGTTATAGTCAATCCAAAACTCGCACATCTGGTGAGAGCAATAGATATATCCAGTGCCCGTATCAGTAACTGTATAACCACGGCCGTTGCCAAGGTCTATCTTTGCCAGAATCTCTCCTGCTGATACACAATCAGAACCTGTTTTGCCTTTGCCCCAGCGCACCTCTATATCATACGGAGGCAGGGCACTTTGAGCTATAGGCGAATGCAGCCCAACTTCAGAATAGACGCGCAGTCCGTAAAGATTATATACTTGGGCTAAATCCTTCATCAGCGTTCAACCTCCATAAGCGTTCATAAGTTTAAAATGGTATCGAATATTGAATCTAGAATATTGAATGTAGAATTATGAAGTTTTGGTATTCTTCTGTTTGGCTGTTTTTATACTTGTTGCAAAGATCGAAATCAACTCATTATTTTCATCGATCAAGGACTCAAGTTTTGATGGAGACTTCATAAGACTTGCCCTTACAATCATAAGCAACCATATCCTTGTTTCTCGCAATTCTTTAAGGCATACTTTCATCTTGTGGATAAAATCAGCCCGAGATTCTGCGCTTTGAGCTTCACCATAATTGGGAGCAGGGGAGGTGCCACAACGAATGAGCTGACCTGCAATGTGATTTCCTACTTTTGTCTTTGGCAAAGATTCCGCTACACGAATAATACGGACGGCAAAATCTATTAAACGCTCTTCAAGATCAAATACTTTACTTTCTTTCAACATTCCTCCTCCTTTCTTCAATATTCCTTCTACATTCAATATTCTACATTCTACATTCAATATTCGATATTTTTCATTTTATGTTGTAAACTTTTGACTAATAACTGCTATACATTTTTTTTGCAATGACTGGAACGCTTACCAGCGTTCAACCTCCAAAGCCGGTAACGGAGTATATTTTGACACATCCACACCACCGATGATAATCTTGCCTTTGCATTCCACCCAGGCATGAGCCTTTAATTGCCCGGCCTGGTCTTTGGCAACACCGATACGAAGATGAGCCGGGTAGCCGTAGCGTGTTAGCATAGCCTGTGTGGCAAACGCCTGCACCAGGCAATTCCTTGCTCCTGGCACATATCGACTTGCAGACCGTATCGCCCAGGCAATCTCCTCCGGAGGCATTGAATTACTCCGCACCACACAATCTCTCCTTATCGCTGCTCGTTCTAAACGCCTGAAAAGTCTCCGAAAGGGAAATACCCACAACTCAACCTTGATTATGACGAGGCAAAGCAAGGCGCTAATTAGAAAATAACGCTTTTCACCAGTGAGACTTAGAAACTTACCCAGTTGCTTCATTAATCACCTCGTACCTGCTCAAAATTCGGTGGAAATTTTGAGCAGAATTGTAAAATGGAAAATGCAAATTTTAAAATGTAAAATGAGGAGAAGAATCGCTTGCATCAGATAGATATAGGAACTCCTTAATTTTTCATTTCCCATTTCCCATTTTGCATTGAATTGCTCAAAATCCACAGGATTTTGAGCAATTACATCACCTCGATAATTCCTTCTTCTGCCAGTTGCTCTAAGAGTGCCAGCAGGTCACCCTTACAGCGTTCAGGCTCCACATCATACTCATTCACAATGGCCTCCAGAATATCCTTAACCGTTTTTGGCTCCTGAATAATATTCCAGATATAAGCACCTACATCTTTAAGCCCGAAGTACTCCTCTGACTTAAGACTAAGTATCACCACCTCTTCTCCGAGGGAGGTGGAGACCTGGTCTGAACTCCTCATAATTGTAGAATCCATTAAAACATTCACCATAGTTTATAGCACCTCTTTTTGGAGTGCGGTGGCTTGCCACCGCTTTCCCAGTTTCCCCCTTTTCCCTTCGAGAGTGTTGCAAATGGTTTTTAGTTATGGTGTGGGTTGGGGAGAGTTTTGGGTGATAAAACATGCCAAAGTGACAAAAAAGAGGTAATCTGCTTAGTTGACATCAAGAGGAGGAGGTGTTATATAG
>JBFLXS010000081.1 GCA_040755795.1 bacterium
GGTGCATCGCCATCTTCATCTTTATATTTTACTTTAAATGTAAAATATGTCTCTCGAACAATACCTTCATGTGGCTCTAATCCGTCGGTTTGGAAACCTGTCTGTCCAGCCCATTCTAACTTTGGGGCATGACTGACCTTTGGTCCCACTCTCAGAATAGTAAATAGTCCTCTTGCCTCTTCCCCTTTATTATCTTTAGCATAAAACTTATATTTATAGGTTCCCGTAGCATTTAAAAAGATAGTTTTGGAATAAGTAGCTCCTTTAAGATAACTTCCATTGACATAATCCATTGTGTAGGTTCCGATTCCATAAGGCTTATCGTCTTTGTAAATAAGGACAGCGGGATAGCCTGGAGCTGGTGGGTCAACATTAATATCCAGATATGCCGTATGAAATGTAAAAGGGGTATCTGGCGCCCCGGAATCAGGATTACAACCATCTATATAATCACTTTCGCCAGTCCAGAGGAGTAATGGTGAATAGTTCACCCCTTCAACTTTAGGTCCTGAATGAATCGTCGTTGCCTCACCTATTGCCTCGACATTATTATTGTTTTTAGCCTCAAAGCGATAGCTATACGCATCACTGGCATAAAAATATCTAACATCATAAATCCCGTAAATTACACCATCTGTATAATCGTTATCATTTTCATTTTCCTTTATGAGTAAAGACGATGGCCTGATTAAAATTCCTCCTATATAGAGATTCACCCGAGGATAACCCGGTGCTGGAGGGATATTCTTAACATCCCTATAGAGCACTTTATATGTAAATCTACTATTTGTTGAGCCTATGTTCGGATCAACGCCATCTGTTCTAAATCCATCGGCATCTACCCAGATTAGTTCTGGGGCATCATTTACCGTTGGACCAAATTGAATGGCTGTTGCTACACCTGTCGCGGTTGCTTGATAAATATCTCTTGCCTCAAATTTATAGGTATATGTGCCTTCTTCAAAAGTAGTCTCAAGGGTGTACAATTTCCCATCAGTATAAGTCCCATCCTGAGTATCAACAGGATTCATCGTTATCGGACTATCCTGAATTGGCACATCTTGAGAATAGATATATAATTTAGGATACCCGGCAAACGGTGGATGATTATCTTTATCCGTATATTTAACTCGATAAATATATTTTTCCTTTGTTGTCCCAAAATTAGGGTCAATTCCATCGGATATATACCCACTTTCTTTTGTCCAATCGATGACTGGTGAATTATTGACCTGTGGTCCATTCATAAGTTCAATTTTACCAACCGCATCCATCCCATTAGAATCTTTAGCAATAAATTTATATCGGTAATCAATACTACTTTCTGCAAATTGAAGGTTAAAATAATACAACTTGCCATCAGTATAAGTTATATCCTCTACATCTACCTCTTTCATAGTAAATGTGCCCAATACCAGAACATTTTTAAAAATAACTACCTTTGGATAACCAGTGATAGGTGGGTTATTATTGCTATCTATATATTTTATCTTATAGGTAAAGTTAATGTCTGTATTACCGGAATCTGGCTTAACACCGTCGGTTTTAAATCCCTCTTCATCAACCCAGTCTAAAATTGGTGCATCTGTAACAAAGGGTTTATTTTTAAGTGAAGTAGGTGTCCCCACGGCTAAAATCCCATAGTTATCCCTTGCCTCAAAAAAATATGAATAATTACCCAGCGGTAAGGTAGTTTCATATTGATATATTGTATTCATCGGATTCATAGTAAATGAACCAATAAATGTCGCCTCCCGATAGATATGCAGTTTTGGAAAACCTGATGTTGGTGGGTCGTTATCCGGGTCAAAATATTTGACCTGATAGGTAAATTTAGTGCCTGTTGTGCCCAGTTCAGGCTCAACGCCATCTTCAATAAATCCCGCATTACCCGTCCATAATAATATTGGTTCTCGACTGACATCTGGTGCATCCTTCTTTGTGGTTGCCGTTCCTTCTGCCTTGATACCATATTCATCTTCTGCCTCAAAAAAATAGGTGTAATCCTTACCCGTCTCAGACAGGGTTTTCTTAAAATAATAATCTTTACCATCTACACAGTTTGTATCATATTGATTTGCGGCTAACATTGGAAATGGAGCGCCTGAAATCTCAGTTCCACCCTTGAGAATGTGAATCTTTGGGAAACCTGCGGCTGGCATATCATTATTAGCGTCCTGGTATCGAACTTTATAAATAAATTCTGTGCCCCAGGTGCCCAACTCTGGGTGAAGTCCATCGGTGCGATAATTATCTTCATCTACCCACTTTAATTCTGGGGGATTTGTAACGACTGGTGCATTTATTTTTGATGTTTTAGCAGAAATACCGACTATATCCTTTGCCTCAAAGAAATATTCATAATCCTTGCCGCTCGCGGTGAGAGTTGCGGTGAACTCATACTCCTTACCATCGTTATAAATCAAGTCAGCCGGATTAGTTTGTTTCATCACAAAAGGACTTCCGTTTATCTCGTTGTGTGCCTTAAGGATGTGAACGACAGGATAACCACCTGTCGGCGGCTCGTTATCCGTATAAATGATGCGATAGACAAAAGGTGTGGTAGCCGAGCCTGTCTCAGGATGAAGTCCATCCGTGATATACCCTTCTTTATTTACCCAGGTTAATTGTGGGGCTAAAGTAACTTGAGGTCCCTGTCTAATAAATGTAGCGGTGCCGGTAGCCGATATGCCGTGATTACTTTCTGCGGCAAATTTATAGGTGTATGTGCCAACCACAAGCGTAAGCGTAACATTGTATAATTTACCGTCTTCATAATCTGTATCTGCAGGATTTTCTTCTACCAGCAAAAATGGACTATTGGGTATTTCTACACCCTGTTTAAAAATATGCACTCGGGGTGAATCTGCGTCGGGTGGGTCATTATTCGCATTACGATAAGAAACCCGGTAGGTGAACCTTGTCCCCTCGGTTCCAAATTCAGGGTCTAATCCATCGGTTAGATATTCAGGTTTATCTCCACACCAGATAAGTAATGGTTCTCCGGTAACATCAGGGCCATTTATTGAAACGGTGGGAGTTCCAATCGCATAAATTCCAGAGGTATTTTTTGCCTCAAAATAATAAGTATATTCTGCACTTGCCACAACAAGTCTCTTGAAAAACTGATATCCCTTGCCTGTCTGATAATCTCCGCCTTCAATTGGTGTCATTGGAAAAGGGCTATTGTCTATCGCCATACCTTTTTTAAGGATATGGACTCTTGGATAACCTGAAGCGGGTGGGGTATTTTCATCATCCTGGTACTTGACTTTATAAGTAAAGATTGTTTCATAAACAATGCCGGTTTCCGGGTCAAGCCCATCTGATTGAAAACTGCCAGTTCCAATCCACATTAATTTAGGTGCCGCACCAACATTAGGTCCTGATTTAAAATTAGTTGGTGCAGATGGATAACAATCAGCCCCATAAATATCCTTTGCAGAAAACTTATATTTGTAATTGCCGTTTTGCTCAAAAGCCGTCGAATAACTATACAACGCCCCATTATAAAAATCACCATTTTCTTTTTTCATCGTGGTTGAGGTGAAGAATGTATCTCCTTTGTAGATATGAAGAAGAGGATTGCCGGGAAAAGGCTCATCACCATTTAAGTCTCTATAGATGATTAAATAGGTAAATATTGTGCCAGAGGTGCCTGCCTCAGGTTCTAAACCATCATAAATATATCCTGACTGATTTGCCCATAAAAGCATTGGTCGATTATTATTACCCGTAACAGTAGGACCTGTTTGAGGAAGAGTCGGTGTGCCTTTTGCCAGTTGTCCCTCCGTATTTTTCGCCACAAAATAGTAACCATACTTTGTGCTGGCAAATGGAAGTCTTATCGGTGGTGTCGTATAAATTACCCCTTCCTGGTAATTATAGCCTTCTTTTCGATACATTGTGACACCGTATGGATATGGAGAAAATATCTGCCCATCCATTAATATATATAATTTTGGATAACCCGGCTGGGGCGCTGAGTTATTAATATCAATATATTTCACCTGGTAAGTAAAATAGGTAGAGGTAAGACCTGGATCCGGGTCAACGCCATCGGTTATATAGTTTACTTTACCTGTCCATTCTAAAATAGGCTGGCCAGTAATTATTGGTCCTTCTTTGATAATTGTTGGTTCGCCGCTGGCAAAAAGGCCTTTGTTATCCCGGGCAATAAAATTACAAGAATAAGTTCCGCAAGACGGTAGTCTTTTCGTAAATTTATACCATTTCCCATCTGTATAATCCATATCTGCTGGATAAACCTCATCCATCTTAAATGGGCTATCCGCAATTCTAACCTGATTTTTAAAAATATCTACCTTTGGAGAATCCGTGCCAGGTGGGTCATTGTCAAGGTCGGTATATTTTATCATATAAACAAATTCTGTGCCAATTGTGCCGGTATTGGGGCTGACACCACTGGTGATGTAATCTCCCATTCCAAGCCAATCTAAAGAAGGTGAAATACTGACCTGTGGTCCGGATGACACCCTTTGAACAGGCTCGCCAACTGCCAGACTGCCATGCATATCCTCTGCCTCAAATCTGTAACTATATGACCCATTTTCGTTAAAGGCAATTACTAATTTATATCGTTTACCATTAATATAGGGTTCCTCAGGATTAACAGCGGTCATTGCAAAAGGGCTTCCGGGAATGGTTTGGTCCGCCTTAAAGATATGCACCTTTGGAGAGCCTGTGCCTGGTGGGTCATTGTCAATATCTTTGTATTTAACTAAAAAAGTGAACATAGTCCCGGTCGTGCCTACCTCTGGTTCAAGCCCATCTGCGGTATATCCTGTATCACCTGCCCAGAGTAAAACAGGGATGTTATTTACAAATGGTCCTCCATAATCCTGGCTCATGCCCTCTACACCATAAATATCTTTTGCGATAAATCTATAGGTATAATTTATTCCTGCAGGCAGATAAGTAGAAAATTTGTATTCATTACCATCGGCATTCATTTTAAATGGGCTTCCAGCAATCTCTTTACCGTTTTTCAGAATACAAACCTTTGGATAATTTGTTGCCGGTGGGTCATTATCAATATCTTTGTATTCTCCAATGTAGGTGAACAGGGTATCTTTGGTTCCGGTGCCTGGATTAACCCGACCATTTATTACTTGCGGGGCATTACTTACCTGTGGGCCGGGATATTGCCATTGTGCTGGCAGACCAATCGCTTTGCCACCCTCAATATTTTCTGCCTCAAATTTATAGGTGTATGTTCCCTGGGGGATGAAGATAGAAATACCATACAGTTTGCCATCGGTATAGTTATCATCATAAATATCCTCAACCTGCATCACAGAGGAAGTATGAGGTTGCTGGTTTGAAAAGATAACTACCTTTGGTGAGCCAATTCCTGGTGGAAGATTATCGAGGTCAATATATTTTATCCTGAATGTGAATTTAGTGCCCGGTGTGCCTGCCTCCGGGTCTAAACCATCTGAAGTGAACTGCCCTACCCCTACCCAGTCTAAAAATGGGAGAGGTATAACCTTCGGACCCGGCTGAAGTATCGTCGGGGTGCCCACAGCCAATAGCCCATTGACATCCTGTGCCTCAAATCGGTAAGTATAAGTTCCCGGCGTGGTTAATGAGATAGAATATTTATAAATCTTCCCATCGTCATATTTTGTATCCGCTGGATTTGCTTCCCACATTTTTGGAGCTAATATTTCTACCTCACCCTTTAAGATGTGTAATTTAGGAAACAATGCCCCTGGCGGTTCATTATCCTCGTCAACATAGACCACACGGTAGGTAAAAATCGTTCCTTTGGTGCCGGTCTCGGGTTCTAATCCATCAGAAGTATATCCTATCTCTTGCGTCCACCATAATTGTGGACTACCGCTAACTTTTGGACCTGTGGCAAAGGCATAAGGCGGAAATATTACCTCTTCTCCCGGCTCATCTTTGACCTTAAATTGATATTGATATTCACCTTTTTGAGGGAGTGTGGTTGAATAAGCGTAATTTGCCCCTTTTGCCCAATTTCCGTCAACAAAATTCATCGTGGTGGTGGCGATTAAGTTTGCTTGTTTGTAGATATAAACTATTGGATAACCAATTGCCGGTGGGTCACCATTTGTATCCTGATATAATATTTGATAAGTGAAATCAGTTTTGAGTGTGCCGAAATTCGGGTCAATGCCGTCTGAAATAAAACCTTGTTTTTGCGACCAGAAAAGTGTTGGTTTAAAATTAGGTCCTTCAACTATCGGACCTTCCTGTTCATTTGTTGGTTCTCCTGAAGCAAACATCCCTTTGGTATTTTTTGCCTCAAAATAATAGGTGTAATGTTTACCGCCAATTGGAAAGGTAGTGGAAAAACTGTATGTTACCCCGATTTTATAATCATCTCCAACTTTAATGAACATCTGCTGACCATTTGGATATTCAGGATTACCGCCGCGAAAGATATGCACCCGCGGATAGCCTGTTGCTGGAGGATAACCCGTAGGGTCTTGATAAGTTACCTTGTAGGTAAAATTAGTTACATATCTTGTGCCTGTGCCAGGGTTAATCCCATCATTAATATAGCCTTCCTCATTTGCCCATTTTAATATCGGTCCCTCAATGATTGAAGGACCTGTTTTGGTACCTGTTGCTGGTCCTTCACCTTTGATATTTAAAGAATCATAAGCCTCAAAATAATACGAGTATGTGCCAATTCCTGAAAATAAGTATGACAGAGTAAATAATTTCCCATCTTTATAAATGGTGTCTAATGTATCTACCTCCTCTAACACAAAGGGGCTGTCGAGAATTTCATGACCTCCTTTTAGAATATGAACCACAGGATAGTTCGATAAAGGTGGTTGGTTATCCAGGTCAGTATAATTGACTCGATAGGTAAATATGGTTTGAATTGTTCCGGCTTCAGGCTCAAGACCATCATTCAAATAGCCTGATTCATAAGTCCAATTCAATGTAGGTGCACTGCGGACAATAGGACCCGGTGCCATTAGTGGGGCAGTGGCTTTTACTCCAAAACAATCATAAGCCTCAAATTGATATGTAAATGAGCCTGCCTGGTCAAAAATCCTGGTGAATTTATACACCTTGCCATCATTATAAGTAATGTCCGCTGGGTTTTCTGGTTCCATCCGACAGGGACTGCCGATGATTTCGTTGCCATCTTTAAATATATGCACTACTGGATATAGAGTATTTGGCGGGTCATTATCAGCATCTTTATAGGTAACTTTGTAAGTAAAGGTAGTTAGATTTATCGTGCCTACCGCTGGTGTGAGAGTCCCTGCTTCCAATGTCGGTGCGGTGCTAATTAGAGGACCTATTTTAGAAGACATAGAAGCTGGTGAACCCTTTTTGTCCTTTGCCTCAAATTTATACTTGTAAATACCCGTTGATTTAAAGGTATAAGTTGCCTCGAATACCGCACCATTGGTAAATGACCCATAGAGATAACTCATTGTCTTTGTTCCAAGAAAAGTTTCCCCACGGTAGAGATAAACTAATGGGTATCCAGATTGAGGAGGGTCGGCATTCATATCAGAGTATTTAATCTGATAAGTAAATGTCGTGCCTACGGTTCCGGTTTCCGGGTTAAGACCATCCGCAATATACTCACCCTTGCCAATCCATTGAAGTCGTGGTGGATAATTGGGACCATTAACTAAAGGTCCTGGATGAATATTCGTTGGCGTGCCCACAGCCAATACTCCTCTCGCATTCTTTGCCTCAAAATAATAAGAATAGTAGTCACTGGCGATAATAAGTGGTAATTGAACACAATAGACTATGCCCGTCACATAATCATTTCCTTCGATTCGATACATCTTCCTTTCATACACCATCTCGCCTCCACGAAGCACATATAATTTTGGATAATATAAATCCGGTGGATTATTATCCACATCGCAATATCGGACTTTATAGGTAAATATGGTTTTATTATTGCCTGTGTTTGGTTCTATGCCATCAGTTTTATAGCCATCGGCATCAACCCAACTTAATACTGGTGCATTGGCAATAATAGGTCCTGTTATTTCTTGAGTTGTCGCCAGAAAATCCTTTGTATCTTTTGCCTCAAAATGGTAATAATATTTCCCCATCGTGGTTAACGCAATGGAGAAGGTATAAAATTTTCCATTGGTGTAGTCAGTATCTTGCGAGTCAACCTCTTGCATAGGAAAAGATTGATTGACAGGCCCTGAAATATAAACCTTTGGATAATCCTGCGCTGGCGGGATATTCTGGCTATGGAGATAATTTATTCGATAAGTAAAGGTTGTGTTTGGAGGACCTATTTCAGGTTCAAGACCGTCTGTTCCATATCCTTCTTCTTTAGTCCATGTTAAAACAGGAATAACACCAACCACCGGCCCTGATGAAATTTGAGTTGGTGTGCCTTGAGCCAGAACATTAGCCGTATCCTTCGCCTCAAAAGAGTAGGTGTATGTCCCTGACAAGGCAAAGATTTTAATATATTTGTATCGTTTGCCATCTCTGTAATTTGTATCCGCCGGGTTATCTGCAACCATTGTATAAACATCTGCTAAAATATGTAATTTGGGAAAACCAGGTGCCGGGGCAAGATTATCGGTATGAAAATAATCAACATAGTAGGTATAAACAGTCTCCACAGACCCTTTTTCTGGCTCTAAACCGTCTTCTTGATAGTTAGGTTCATTTATCCATTTGAGGGCAGGTGGAGGGTGAGGTTTTGTCGTTGCGGTGGCAATACTTATAGATGAGGCATTGCCTGCCTCATCTATGCTTTTTAATCCAAAGTAATAAAGGGTATCTGGCTCTAAGTCTGTAATTATCAGTTGTTGTTCTGTTCCGGCGACTAAAGGTTTGGGTTCATCTATTACCTGGTTTGCGGTAGCCCAGGTATTTTCATCTATGACTCCTTTTGAGTAGCGAATATCATAACTGGTTGCTGTCCCTAATTTTTTATCGTCGCCTGCGGCTCTCCAGAACAATGTTACGGAAAACGGCGTGGTATTAGTTGCAATTAAGGTGGTTGTTCCCGGTGGGGTAATATCACGCGATAACTCCATATATTCAGCAGGAGTGCCATTGATTGGGAAAATGGTGAGTGTATCTGTGCCTTCCAACGACCCTTCGGCAAATAAATAAAGTTCATCTTTATCTCCGCTCCAGTCATCAAAAAAAGATTGATGATTAGCCGTTCGGAGATTTACCAGATTATATCTCCATTCTCCATCTCTGACTAAAACTGATGCCCAGGCAGAATTACCCAAATCACCTTTATTATCCTTATCCTGCAATTGAATATAGACAATAGCTCCATCGGCATATTCAAGACAACCCTGTTTATAAACCTTGCCATAGACCATTTGATAGTCAGGCGTGGGAATAATCGAGGCACCTGTCTGGACTTTATAATGGAACCCTTGATTATCATCCTTAACTCCACCACAGACAACATCATAATAATATAAAGTATTTGCCGTAAGACCAGTAACATCAATATGATGGGTATCATCTACCCGATTATCACTAAAGGATAAGATTAAAGAATCCGGATTGGTGCCATAATTAACCGTGCCGATTTCTAATTTAGTCGATGGCCAGGAAATAGTAAATTGTGAGTCAGTAATATTCGTCTCACGGTATGGAATATCCGTAACAATTGGTCCTTCCATAGTAAAAGTAGGGCTACCAGAGGCATCTGTGGCGAAAAACCGATAAGTGTAAGTCCCTGGTGATGGAAGAAATGTCGTATATTTATAAATTGCCCCGGTAGAATATGTGCCTTTTACATAACTCATCGTGTAGGTGCCAGAAGATTTAATAATCACCTTTGGCTCACCTGATTTTGGGGCATCATTGTCTAAATCAATATATTTTACCTGAAAGGTAAATTTCATATCATTATTACCTGTATCGGGATAGACACCATCTTTTAAATACTCTCCTTCACCCACCCAATCAAGTATTGGCGGATGTTTTATTTCAGGGGTAGTTGAGCCAATGGCAATATGGGATAATTCAGAGATATTCCACACTTCATCGATTGCCTTTATTCCAAAATAATAAGTCGTGGCGGTGTTGAGGTTTTTGACGACAAATTCCTGAAAAACGCCTGGCAAGGCAGGTGCAGGCTCTAATTGGACTTCGTTAGCCAATCCCCAGCTGGACTCGGTAATCGTAAAGGTAGCATATCTTATGTCATAACTTGTTGCTGTGCCAATGGTTTTATCATCACCAGTGGCTTGCCATTTTAAGGTAATAGAGCCTATGCCTGCTTTTATTACCTGAAGGGTTGTGATTGATGCCGGGGCAACGGTATCAAGGCAAAGTTCTACAGGTGATGCTGGCGAATCATTCGCGGTCATCACTATTTCACTGCCAATGCCTTCATTTGCCCCCTGGACAAATATACAGACCAAATCATCCATTGGTGAGTATTCAAATGGTGCGGATAAGTTTAGGGTGCGGAAATTGACTAAATCTGCCATCCAGTAACCATTATCCTGTACCAGGGCAGAGGCAATAGCTGAAGTAAGCGGACTATCCTGACCATCATTATCTTTTAATTCAAGATAAACAATACTATTTTTCGCCAGAACCGCTCCTCCTTGTTTAAATACCTGTCCATAAACCAAATCGCTTCCTGAGGCAAGAACTGATGGACCTGTCTGGGAAATGTAGTGGTTTCCAGAATTGTTATCAACCACGCCGCCTGAGACAACATCAAAATAATAAATCTTTTCTGGCTCTAACCCTTTAACTGTAACATAGTGTGTTTGTCCGCTAAAACTCTGACCACGGTCATCATCCCCAATTTTATTCAGGTCTGCAATATTTGTGCCATATTTTATATATCCTGTTGTAGATTGTGAAGTCACCCAGGAAACGGTAAATTGGGCATCGGTTTGATTTGTTATTCGCACCCCAGTCTCTATGTCACTAACTATTGGTCCTTTAGTTAAAAGAGTTGGTTCGCCATCTGCACCCTGACAATAGAATTTATAACTGTATTCACCTTTCTCTGCAAAGACTTTGGAATAGGTGTAGATTGCTCCGGTAGAAAAAGTGCCGTTGGCATAAGTCAACGAATATGTGCCAATGGGAATTGTCTCTTTGTAAAGGATGATTTTTGGCTCGCCTTTTTGTGGAGCAAGATTTCCCGGATGAATATACTTAACCATATAAACAAAGTTAGTTCCCAGTGTGCCAAAATCTAATCGTAAAGCATCTTTAACAAAATTATATTCTCCTGTCCAGGCTAACATTGAGGTAGGTGGCGGCAATGTTTTTCCAAAGACAATATTGGATAAATTAGACCAGTTCCCGGCCTCATCACGGGTTTTAATGGCAAAATAATAAAGCGTATCGGGCAAAAGCCCTTTGACTTCAAATTCCTGTTGATTACCTGCAGGTAAAGGCGTCGGGAGATTTGGGACGGGTGTAGCATTCTTGAAATTGCCTTCATTTATTTCCGCATAAGACCATCTTAAATCATATAAAGATGCCTGTCCCGAATTGCCGTCATCGCCCGGGGCAATCCAGTTCAAGAAAATGGAATTAGAAGTAACCTGTTTGACTGCCAGTGTAGTAATGGCTGAAGGTTTGATTCGGTCTGAGGTGAGAATCATATCCGGGGCAGGTGAATCTTGATTGGTAAAGATACTCAATGATGCCGTTCCCTCTTTTGCTCCTTCTCCATAGAGAATGAGATTATCTCCACCATCAACAGAATACTCAAAGAATTCTTTACCATCCTGGGTTCTCAGATTAATTAGATTTTCAGACCAATAACCATTGCTATCGACTAAACTTGACCAGAGGGCGGAGTTACCGGGACTATCCTGTGCATTCCCATCCTTGAGATAGAAATAAACAATAGCGCCAGTGGCATAGGTGACGGCGTCAGACTTAAATACTCTGCCGTAGGCAAAATCAAGTCCAGACCGCTTAATATCTGCCCCGGTTTTAGCCTGATAATACATACCATTGTTATTATCCACAGTGGCGCCAGAGACAAGTTCAAAATAATATATAGTTTCAGGATTCAAACCAGTGATTTTTACATAATGAGTATCATCACTTGTCAGTAGCCCACGCACATCGTAAGCGGTTAAACCAGTGGCAGGGGTAAGGCCATAGTTGACGTGGCAGGTTTCCTCAACATCGGTTATCCATGAGACAATAATCTGGCTATCCGTAACATTGGTAATTCGCATTTCTTTCGCTATGCTTGCCTCACAGAGTTTAGTCACGCTAAAAAAAATTATAGATATACTGACAAATAAGTTGAGACGCTTCATTTTTATCATTCCCTCTAATAATACAGACTTTCACAAATTTTTAATAAAAGAAAAAACGCTGGTAGGTCAGGCGTCTCGCTTCTTCTTTGTCATAAAAATAAAAATCTGCGTTAAGTCTGAAAAATCCTGAAAAAATCTTGCGTTCTAATCTCCATTATTCTTTGTGTTGATTTTATTACCAGGAGCATTTCCTGTCCCTCCCTAATTTGGTAATTGGTAACTGGTAATTGGTAACTGGTAATTGGTAACTGGTGAATGGTAATTAATTACCAATTATCCGTTTGCAGGTTACGAAACCTGATGATACCCCGTGCAAAACTTACTTACCACGACACTACTGTCTTGCTTCACCTAGGTAAATACTTACTCTATTTTAATTATACCACACTTTTCCCCTTTTGGCAATAGGAATTTGATTTTTTACCAGGGCAAACGCATCTAAATTCCACAATCAACTGTAGTTTATGATTTTACCAGCAGTTATAAAGCATTTAGAGCCTCCAGCCTTAAAAATGTGTTCACTCTTCTGATTTAATCAGCTTTTACGGTT
>JBFLXS010000082.1:0-10432 GCA_040755795.1 bacterium
CTCAAAGATGGCAAAATTAGGCTCAAAAGCCTGATGATTTTTTTGCAACTTATCCTTTGAAGTTGAGTTGATAAAAAATGCTTTACCTATTTTCTTCCCTTTGTGTCCTTTGCGTTACTACTTTGTGCCCTTTGTGGTTTATCCTTTTTTAACCGCAAAGAACGCAAAGAAATCGACCGCAAAGAACACAAAGATTAAAGGAGAAAGGAATCATAGAAAATTCACGAAACTCCAGAGAGTTAAAAGAGTTAATAGAGTTAAAAGAGTTAAAGGAATTTTAGCAATTAACTTTTCCAACTCTTTAAACTCCTTAAACTCCCTAAACTCCCTAAACTCCCTAAACTCTCTAAACTCCCTAAACTCTCTAAACTCTCTAAACTCTCTAAACTCTCTAAACTCTATTTTAATACTATACCAAAAATAGTCTTAATTGTCAATAAAATCTTTTATCTTTTTTTTAAATTATTTAGTTCTTCTTTTGCCTCTTTATTAGCAGGATTTATTTTTAAAACAGTTTTCAACTCCTTTTCTGCCGAGGCAATGTCTCCTTGATTTTTATGAATCTTCCCTAATTTATAATGGGCTATCTCTGAATTGCGGTTTAATTTAAGTATTGCTTTATATTCATCTTTCGCATGCTCCATCAAATCCTGTTGATAATAGAGTTCACCCATCACTGTCCGAATTTTAATACTAATAGCCTTATCCAAATTTGGTATATTAACCGCATTACGAAATGCAGATAAAGCATTATTAGGCATTCCCTTTACTTTATATACCCAGCCAATATTATACCAGGCAGAAACATCATCAGGATTAAGTGTTTTAGCCTGCGTATATTCCTCAATAGCATCATTATACAACCCTTTTTTGAAGTAAATATGTCCTAAATAAATATGTGTTTCTGGAGTTTCAAATTTCCCTTTTAATGATTTTTTTAATGCAGATTGAGATTGCTCGTAATAATCTTTTCCCTTTGCGTATCTACTTAACTTAAAATATGCTATCCCACATTGATAATGAACCTGAGGTGAGATTTTCTCCTCTTTTTCATCTAATTTAATTGCATTTTGATAATATTTAAGGCTATTTTCAAGTAAAATCACTACTTCTTTTTCATTTCCCTTGAGTTCTTCCTCCAGTGCTTTATGATAATAACACTCCGCCAATGAAATATATGCCTCGATATTAGCCGGGTCTTTTTCTAATATCTTTTTGTATTTTAAAAATATATCTTCTTTGGGAGTATAAGTCTTACTTATCCCTAAAAATATAAGGCTGATGAAAATAAGAAGTAAGATTATTTTTATAATAAAATTAGGTCTTTTGTCTTTACCTCGATATATACTTTTTTTACGGACCGGGCTATATACTCTCATTGTTACTCCTTGATTGAGCAGAAGTTTTCTGCCCTCTATCTTCGGAACGAACCTGGGTGTTCCACCTCTTTATAAACCTCTAAAGTTCTTTTTGCAATCTCTTGCCAGGAATATTTAAGGGCGGTGGTAATCGCTTCTTTAGAGATTTGAGTCATTAGTTGTTTATTGTTGAGCAACAGGTTTATTTTTGAGGCTATTTCTTGCGGTGAAGTTGGGTCATCAAGCAATAAACCACTTTTACCATCTTGTATTAATTCAGCCGCACCGGCAATTTTACTTGTAATCGTTGGAAGTCCTGCGCCTAATGCCTCGATAATTACCAGACCAAATGGTTCATCTAAAGTTGGAAAGCAAAAAATATCAGCCGCAAGAAAAAACTCCGCTACTTTTGAGGAAGCCCCGGCGAAAATAACCTTTTCCTTAATTCCTAATTTATCCGCAAGTCTTACAAAATCTCTTTCATCGGATGAACCAACTACCAGAATTTTAGCCTTATCATTATTAACCAGGGGTAATGCCTCAATAAGGTATCTTAATCCTTTTCGTTTAAATTCATTGGCTACAAATAAGATAATTATATCTTCTGGCGAGAAACCATATTTAATATTTATATTATTTCTAAAAGCCTGTTTTTTTTCGATATTAAATTCTGTAAAATTCACTCCATGAGGGATAATAACAAAATCTTGCTCCGGGACATTATATTCGTTAATAATTTCTTTTTTAGTTACCATAGAAATAGCAATTATTTTTTTATAATTACCCGATTTAAAAATAAATTTTTCATTAGCCAGGACAATTAAATTTAAGGGATTGAGCCTGGTATTTTTAAGGAAGTTGCCAATTCCTTTCCCTGATTTACGAGCCTTTTTAACCGCGGCTTTATGACAGCTGTGGGTGGTATAAACATCAAAAGGCACAAAGCAATCTCCTTGCGTATGAACTATATCAAAATTCAAGGTATTGATTTTCAACTTAGACATTAAAGCAAAACTATAAACCTGTAATATGGTGGCTAATCCTTTTTGCCTTCGTTTCAAGAAGAAATTACCTTGAATCATTGGGATTTTATGAAAGATAAACTTCTCTGTTGAAATATCCTGGCAGGAATTAGCAAATAGATGAATCTCATGTTCCTGACTGAGAATCTCAACTAATTCTCCAACATATCGTGAAATTCCACCACTTTTATTAACTATTCTCCCAATAAATGCTATCTTCATAAAAAAACTCTTTTCAGGCAGATTCGCTGTTAGTCTTCTGCCCCTTGTAAGACAATTGTTAATTCACCCTTCGGTAGAGTTAAATTAAGTTTTTCAATCACTTCGCTTATCTTTCCTCGAAGGACTTCTTCAAATTTTTTTGTCAATTCTCGCATCACCGCTATTTGTCTATCTCCAAGAATTTCTAAGATATTATTTAGACTCTTGAGGATACGGTGCGGGGATTCAAAAAATACCACCACCCTTTTTTCTTCCTTTAATTTTTTGAGAAGTCTTATGCGGTTTTTGTGAGTAGATGGCAAAAATCCTTCAAAGATAAAATGTTTTGTCGGGAAACCTGAAATGACTAATGCTGTAAGAATAGCTGTTGGCCCCGGAATTGGAACTATTCGTATTTTATTTTCTATTGCCTGACGGACTAAATCATACCCCGGGTCCGATACGCCAGGCATCCCGGCATCAGAAACTAAAGCTATATCTCTACCTTTTTGTAATAAGTTAATGAGATACTTACCTTTTTTAAACTTGTTATGTTGATAGTAAGAGGTAATTTCAGTTTTGATTTGATAATGATTTAAAAGTTTTTTTGTAACCCTTGTATCTTCAGCGGCAATTAAATCTACTTCTCTGAGGACGCGCAATGCCCTTAAGGTAATATCTTCTATGTTTCCAATTGGAGTCCCACATAGATAAAGTGTTCCCTCTGATACTTTTTTATCCATAATTTTATCTATTAAATGATGATGTTGTTAATTATATCATAACTATACCTACCTTTGTCAAGAAACTTTTACGATAACCTGTGATTCAGACACTGGACATCAGACACAAGACTATAGACTCTCATAGTGTAAGTGTAAGTGGAAGTGAAAGTGAAAGTGAAAGTGAAAAACACATTCCCTTCCACTTCCACTTCCACTTCTTTTAAGCCTTCATTCTTCTGCAATTTCTGCCCGTTTCAGTCTGGGATCTGATGTCTATAGTCTACTGTCTGAATCACAGTACGATAACGAGATATTATTTAACAGAAACAGGCAACAGATAAACAGAAGTGGCTTTAAATATTAAATAAACTTCAGAACCTGATTTTAGTTCCAGTGAAATTACTGATTGTTTTGTAACAAGAGAAGTTAGTGATAAATTATTGCAACTAACCTCAACAGAATAAATTGCGCCAATATTCTCAATTTTTTTAATTTCCCCTTTAAAGCAGTTGCGGGCTGAGGAAACAATGGGAGTTTTTGAAATTAAGATATCTTCAGGCCTTATAATTCCTGTCACCTTACCGGATAATATATTATTTACAACATTTATTTTTAAGCCACCGGCCAAAAGATAAGTTTCTTCCCTTTCTTTTAAAATCTCACCTGAAAATATATTTTCTGAAAGTGAAAATTCAGCAATATCTAGGGATAATGGAGTCTCAAAAATATCTTTACTACTTCCTTCCTGAATAATTTCTCCGTTTTTTAAAAAAAATATTTTATGAGCAAAATGTTTTGCTTGAAGTAAATTGTGAGTAGTAAGAATTATTGTTTTTTTTGATTGGACAAGTTCACAAATAATCTCTTGAATCCTTTTTGTACTTATTGGGTCTAAATTATTTGTTGGCTCATCAAGAAGGAATAAATCAGGATTAACCATCAAAACTCTGGCAATTTGTAATCTCTGTTTTTCTCCACCTGAAAGTTTTTTGGCATCTTTGTCTATTTTATCAGACAATCCAGTCCTATGAATTATCTCTTCGATTTGAGGTTTTTCAATCTTTAATTTGCGATAATTCAATGGATAAATAATATTCTGGTAAACAGTTCCTTCTAAAATAATTGGATTCTGAAAGACAAACCCCATTTTTCGTCGGCAATTCAATTTATCTCTTGAGGTAAATTTAGCCGAAGAATTTCCGTTATAAAATATCTCTCCTGAAGTAGGTTTATCAAGAAGTCCGATTATTCTTAAAAGCGTGGTTTTACCTGCACCATTTGGACCAATGAGGACATTTATATTTTCAGGTCCAAAATTTAAGTTTATATCTTTTAAGATATTTAATCTACCAATTTTTTTATTTAGACTTTTTATTTTTATATTCATTTTCCCTGTATTATTTGTAAAAGTATATTTATAATTACGGCTATAAAAAGAAGCACAATACCTATGGCAATACCTGTTTCAAAATTCCCTTTCATTGTCTCAAGTGCAATCGTTGTCGTCATAACTCTTGTCTCGCCTTTTATATTTCCGCCTACCATTAAAGTCATACCCGTTTCTCCAATAATTCTTGAAAAGCCGGTAATTATAGCGGTCAGGAAGGCAAATTTTCCTTCTTTAATTAATATTAAAGCCATCTGAGACCTGCTTGCACCCAAAGAGTAAGCAACATCTTTGACATCTTTAGCAATTCCTTTTAAGGCAGAAAGAGAGAGGGCACAAATTATTGGTGTGGCAAGGAGTGCCTGAGCAATTATTATGGCCGAGGGTGTGAAAAGTAAGCCAAATATACCCGCAGGTCCTTTTCTTGATAAAAATATATAGACTAAAAGTCCAATCAATACTGCCGGGAGGGCAAGCCAGGTATTGATTATACCAACAAGGACTCTCTTGAATTTGAATTCTTTGACAGCAAAATACAGACCTATTGGTATTCCAAAAATTCCAGCAATAATAGTTGCACTTCCAGAAACTATTATTGAAAGAAGCACAATTTCAATTATTTCCTTTTTGGGAGGAAATAAAAGTAAAAATCCCTGTTTTATTCCTTCAAATAGATATTCCATTAGAATTTTACCACATCAGGAAAATAAAGTGGTTCTCCAAATTTTTTAATCCCAAAATTTTTAATAATTTTTTGCCCCTTATAACTTCTTATAAAATCTGCAAATTTTTGGGCTAACTTAAAATTTACCCAGGGAAATTTTGTTGGAGAAACAACGATTACTGAATACGGGTTATAAAGTATGGAGTCACCTTCAACAAGTATTTCAAGCCCATCAATCTCTTTTTTATGAGATAGCCAGGTGGCGCGGTCAACAAGGCAATATGCATTTTTCTCCTGTGCAATTCTTAAAGTCATCTCCATTCCTGTGCCACTTTCAATATAAAAGTCTCCAGATGGTTTTATATTTAATTGTTTCCATATAGTTAATTCTTTTTTATGTGTCCCTGAGTTATCTCCGCGTGAAACAAAAGGTGTTTTTGATTGATATATTTTTTTAAACGAATTTAAGGCTTTATCCTCTTTTATTCCCGCCGGGTCATTTTTAGAGCCTACAATTAAGAGATCATTATGCATCACATCAAGTCTTTTTAAACCATAACCATCCTGGACAAATTGTTCCTCAGACACCCTATCGTGAATTAAAAGAACATCAGCATTTCCATCCTTAGCCAGACGAATTGCCTGTCCTGTGCCAACCGCAATTACCTTAACAGAACAATCATATTTTTTCTCAAATGCAGGAATTAGCACATCAAATAGACCCGAGTCCAGTGTGGATGTTGTTGAAGTAAGAATAAGTTTTTGTTTTGCAAAAGATTGATTATTAAATACAACTAAACTAAAAAACATAAACAAGAAAGTAATTGAATGAAAGGTTTTAGGATTCATATTGTTATTTTCCTGATTTCTGCAATTCGGTTAAATTCTTGTTCAAATATATCCATTTTTTTCACCAGGAGAAACGGTCATGCCCCGCTGGGGCACAAAGAACGATGAAAATTAATGGGACACAGATGAACACAGATAACACAGATAAATTAAAGAATTAGATTTTTACCTTTGTGTCTTTGAGTGAGATATTTTCAAAAGAAATCTGTGTTCATCCGTTTAATCTGTGTCATCTGTGTTCTATTTATGCGACTATTTTCAGGGGAAATATTGAGGCATGAACTTGCCAACTTTACTCTTATCAACAGGTTAAGAATTAATTCTTTCTGCCCTTCACCATAGTATTATACCTAACTCATACCTTTTTGTCAAGATGAATTTATTGAATTCAATTCTTGGTGAAAAATTAGATAGAGGCTCATTATTCCTTATTTTTCTCTCAAAATCTTTACGAAAAATATTTTTTTCTATCTCTCCTAAACATAGGTGAATTCAGTCTCTAAAAATTCACCGAGAATTTCTGGATGAACTGAAATTTTACTTGACATCTATATTAAAATTTGATAGACTAAAGTTGGAAGATACAATTTAATCAATTACCAAAAGGAGGAAGAAAAAGATGTTAAGAAAGATTTTATATCTATCAATTTTTATTTTTTGCTTACCATTTTTAGCCTTTGGTGAGGAAACCACTTCCTCAATTATCACGGTGGGTAAGGTCTACACAAAATGGAAAGGATTTTTAAACATACCTTTCTGGACAGATGCAAATGTTTCTTTTAATGAAATTTCCCCAGTTACTTTACCCAAAGAGGTAACTTCTTTTCAAATCGGGTTAGATTGGCGTGGTGAAAATGAGACCCGCGCATCTCAAAAATGCACCATTATTACCCGCGTTGAGGCAGAAACCTATCCTAACTCAGGCAAGTGGACACTTTTATTTGAAGAGGCAAATGAAATGATAGGTCGAGGAGGAGTAATTGAGGAAAGCCCTATTGTAACCAGAAATATCCCGCAGGAAAAACCAGAAGTAAGGTATAAAATTACAGTTAGAGCGACTATGCCGCTTGGGCAAGAACAAAAACCTGATACTACTTATCTAACCGTGCTTCTTACCTCAAAGGCATATACGACTTACACCTCTATCCCGATTCTTCCTATAATGCTCCTTCATGACCCTAATGGTGATGAGAGTTACAGTGCTCTACAACCGAACACTTCTATTTCTCATTCATTAAGTATTAATTTAGCCGGGCTGGAGGCAAAAATAGAAAACCAACACAAGGTGTTTTTTGAAACACAAAAGGCTAAAATAGAGATTAATCCTATGTCACAAAATACAGTAATGATAAATTTTATCTCTAAAGAGGCGATAACCTCGGCTGTTTCAAAAGACCCTTGTTTAATTGGAACGGGTCTTGGAGATACTTATGTGGTGATTAAAGATTTACCCATAAAATTTAAGTTCTCAAAGGCATTTACTCCATCAGGGGAAGAGGAAAGGGCCTTTTCCTGCTGTATCGTTAGTCCACAGGAGGCTGGACTTTCTCCAGAGAGAGGATTTGATGTTGTCTTAATACCAGCCGCAGTTTTGCGTTCTTACGATAAAGAATGTCCAATCTTTGGCAATTGGGGACAATTAGGATTAGATGACCAGATGAGACAACAATTGATAGAGATGAATATAGGGTGGGATAATATGGTCTCTCCAGAGGAAAAAGATGATGTTATTGACCTCGGCGAGGGATATTTAAACTTTAAAGACCAAACAAGAAAAGTTTACACTCAAGTCTATTTGAACAAGGTTAGTTTTTTTTCAGAGATGGTCATAGAGCCCTATTTTGCAACAACAGCAGGGATTCCTGTCTCAAGAGATAAGATGCTTACCGCAATCATCTTAAATGAATCACCTGTAACTAAAAGTGTTCCAAAGGATAATTTAATCGTTACTTTAGAAGATGACGATAGACAAAATATCCCGGGTGATTTCTTTACTTATCAATTCTATCTGGATAAACGATTTGGCTCCTTATTAGTTATTACTAAAGATGATAAAACTAAACCTCAAACTTTAGATTCACTTTATACCCGAAGTTTCTCATCTAACCCTAAGGAATACTGGACACAAGACTTAAAAATCATACCCGTAGAGGTGTCAATTAATGGATTAGTTACTTCGACTACTGGTGAAGGAATTGGTAGTGTTAGTTTAGAGGTAAGGTTAGATGATAAGGTGGTAAAAGAGGTGATGACTAAAGCAGGGGGCACTTATACCATTGATGGATTAATACGAGGGAATAAGTATGTTTTGATACCAAATATCGCCGGGTATCAGTCTAAAACAATAGAAATAGAGCCTTTTTCATATAATGAATTAATCCGTGAAGTAAATGTAGTTTTAGAACCAATTGTGAAGGAGCTGTCACCAGAAGAAAAAGTTATAGTTGAACTACCACCTGCACCTGCACCATTAATTCCTGAACCTGTTCCTCCTAAACCTGAGATACCAGCTACAGTTACACCGCCAGCCCCTGAACCTATCATTCCTGAACCTGAGATACTGGCTAAGGAAGAAATATCTGAATTGTTAGTTAACAGCAATTTTTCATCCGCATTAGATGGCTGGAAATTAGTTAAGATTGGTGCAGGCAAGGAGATGTATGCCAAAGTCATCCGTAATGATTGGACCTATCCGTATGCCTTAGAGATTAAGCGCACAGGTTCTAACCGTGTTCGAGGCGAAATGGGTGTCCGACAGGTATTAAATAAGAATGTCTCTGGATATACTCAATTAGTGCTTAAGGCAGATGTTAAGGTAATTTCTTCCTCTCTTGCGAGTGATGATAAAGAAGGTGGAGTATATCCTCTATGTATTTCGATAGATTATGTTGATGTTAGCGGCAAACCTCATTTGTGGCGACACGGGTTTTTATACGCTCCAAAGATTAATTATCCAGATATAGGAGAACGGATTGTGCAGGATAAATGGTTTATCTACATCTCAAATAATTTATTGCAACTTACCCCCAAACCCAAACTGATTAAAGAGGTAAAGCTATCCGGTAGTGGTTGGGGATTTCACAGTCGTATTGCCAATGTGCAACTAACCTGGTCAAAAGAACCTGTATCGGTAAAGGAAGAAATTCCGTCTGAAGAAGAAAAACCTATTTCAGCAATAGAACCCACTCCGAAGCCGGAGTTACCTCCTGCTCCACCAGTAGAGCCAACCCCTGAACCTGAACTACCCTCTGCTCCAGTGGTTAAGGAGGAAATTCCCAATCTATTAACTAATGGTGATTTTTCATCAGAACTGAAGGAGTGGAAATTAGTTAAGATTGGTGCAGGCAAGGAGATGTATGCCAAAGTCATCCGTAATGATTTTACCTATCCGTATGCCTTAGAGATTAAGCGCACAGGTTCTAACTATGTTCGAGGTGAAATGGGCGTCCGACAGGTATTAAATAAGGATGTCTCTGGATATACTCAATTAGTGCTTAAGGCAGATGTTAAGGTAATTTCTTCCTCTCTTGCGAGTGATGATAAAGAAGGTGGAGTATATCCTCTATGTATTTCGATAGATTATGTTGATGTTAGCGGCAAACCTCATTTGTGGCGACACGGGTTTTTATACGCTCCAAAGATTAATTATCCAGATATAGGAGAACGGATTGTGCAGGATAAATGGTTTATCTACATCTCAAATAATTTATTGCAACTTACCCCCAAACCCAAACTGATTAAAGAGGTAAAGCTATCCGGTAGTGGTTGGGGATTTCACAGTCGTATTGCCAATGTGCAACTAACCTGGTCAAAAGAACCTGTATCGGTAAAGGAAGAAATTCCGTCTGAAGAAGAAAAACCTATTTCAGCAATAGAACCCACTCCGAAGCCGGAGTTACCTCCTGCTCCACCAGTAGAGCCAACCCCTGAACCTGAACTACCCTCTGCTCCAGTGGTTAAGGAGGAAATTCCCAATCTATTAACTAATGGTGATTTTTCATCAGAACTGAAGGAGTGGAAATTAGTTAAGATTGGTGCAGGCAAGGAGATGTATGCCAAAGTCATCCGTAATGATTTTACCTATCCGTATGCCTTAGAGATTAAGCGCACAGGTTCTAACTATGTTCGAGGTGAAATGGGCGTCCGACAGGTATTAAATAAGGATGTCTCTGGATATACTCAATTAGTGCTTAAGGCAGATGTTAAGGTAATTTCTTCCTCTCTTG
>JBFLXS010000082.1:10532-12731 GCA_040755795.1 bacterium
ATTAAGCGCACAGGTTCTAACTATGTTCGAGGTGAAATGGGCGTCCGACAGGTATTAAATAAGGATGTCTCTGGATATACTCAATTAGTGCTTAAGGCAGATGTTAAGGTAATTTCTTCCTCTCTTGTGAGTGATGGTAAAGAAGGTGGAGTATATCCTCTATGTATTTCGATAGATTATGTTGATGTTAGCGGCAAACCTCATTTGTGGCGACACGGGTTTTTATACGCTCCAAAGATTAATTATCCAGATATAGGGGAAAGGATTGAGCAGGATAAATGGATTATCTACACCTCAAATAATTTATTAGACCTTACACCCAAACCCAAACTGATTAAAGAGATAAAACTATCTGGTAGTGGTTGGGGATTTCACAGTAAGATTGCTAATGTAAAATTGATTGGGGAAAAAGGTTCTGAGCATAGATGAAAATATACCACCTGTCCTATCGGCTTATTTCAATTGCACAACTCAAAATAATTTGCAAAGGTGATTAATGTCTTATCTCGTTTTAGCCAGAAAGTATCGACCGAAGACTTTTAGTGAATTAATCGGTCAACCACATATTAAAGAAACCTTAAGCAATGCCATTACTTCTAATCGGTTAGCCCAGGCATACCTATTCACTGGTTCACGAGGCACGGGAAAAACTACAACTGCCAGGATATTGGCTAAATGTCTAAATTGCCTTAACGGGATGTCGATAACCCCTTGTGGTAAATGTTCTTCCTGCGAGGAGATTGCTGGTGGCTATTCAATGGATGTTATAGAAATAGATGGGGCATCAAATCGTGGAATTGATGAGATTCGAGAATTACGAGAAAGGGTTAAATTTCTCCCGGCTAAGGCAAAATATAAAGTTTATATCATTGATGAGGTGCATATGTTGACCAATGAGGCTTTTAATGCCTTATTAAAAACCCTCGAAGAACCACCTCCTCATGTTATATTCGTTTTTGCAACTACTGAACCTCATAAAGTTCCCCAGACTATTCTTTCAAGATGTCAACGGTTTGATTTTAAAAGAATACCAATATCTGAAATTTGTAAATTATTAAAACACATTGCAGAAGAAGAGAAAATCGAAATAGACGATTTAACATTAATTTCTATCGCCAAAGCCGCAGAAGGAAGTATGCGAGATGCAGAATCTATTTTAGACCAGGTAGTTTCTTATTGCGGGGATAAGGTTTCACAGGAGGATGTCGTAACTATCCTCGGCATAGTAAAACAAGAGGTGTTATTTACCTTTTGCGAGGCAATAATTGACGCCTCAGCAAATAAAATAATTCAACTCTTAAATGAAATAATTGATAAAGGATTAGATTTATCACAGTTTGTTCGTGAGTTGATGATGCATCTACGGAATTTACTTATAATTAAAACAGGTTGCCGTCCTGATTCAGTCATTGACCTGACTTCAGAAGGGATAAAATTATTAGAAAGCCAATCATCACAACTTGGACAGGAACAACTTTTAAATCTGATTGAAGCACTTCAAAAGGCAAATGAAAATATGCGATTATTTCCACTCCAGGCAAGATTAATATTAGAAATAGCCTTGATAAAGATGATTCAGGGAGATAAGCCCAGGATAGAGGAAGTGAAACAAGAGGTTGCTTGGACTCCGCCAAAAGAATTATTTGTGAAAGAACCAATAGAGGAGGTTAAAGCACCTGTTGTTGCCCCGAGTAAGGAATTTGAGAATCAATCTTTAGAGTTTTCTTTAGAGCAGATAAAAAATATTTGGCCAGAAATCCGAAAAAATATTAAAAATGAAAAACCGGCTTTAGATACCTGTCTGGCATTGGCTGAGATTACGGATTTAGTTAATCAGACCATTATCATTGGGTTTAAAAGGGGTGATTCATTTCATAAAGAAAGAATAGAACGCCTTGAGAACAAAGACTTTATTCAAAAACAGGTTAAAAAAATAACAAACTGTGACCTGCACATCAAAACGATATTTATTGATGGAGCATCAATAGAGGAGGGAAAAACTGTAGTCAGTCCGAAGGTATTGGATATGGTTTTTAAAGTTTTCCCGGAGGCACAGATAATAGAAGGATAAGTAATACTTGATGTTCAAGTTTTTTAAAGGTATAAAGATTTAACCGCAAAGAGCGCAAAGGAAGATTTCGCAAAGGACGCAAAGGAAGGAAAATAAGGTGGTGAACAACCTATTGCTTTGTTAAGTTT
>JBFLXS010000083.1 GCA_040755795.1 bacterium
ATGTTGGTCAGGCGATTGGAGATACTATTAGTGGAGATAATATAATAGAGGCATTTAAAGAACAAGGGATTGAGTTAGGTAAGGATATATACAAAGGTACTCAAGCATGGTCTCAGATGGCTGTCCAGGCCTATCAGAACGCCTCAAACCTTGCCTCATATCTTCATCTCCCTACTCCGGATATCTCTATCCCCAAAGACCAGGATGCTTACATAAAGTTAGATATTGCCCAGGAGTTAGGGAAAACCTTTAAATCCATTAGAGAAACAGGGAGTGATATATTTACTTCGATTAGAGATGCGGTAAGAGAATCCAGAAAGGATTATGACCTGCGTATAGCATATAAAAAGGGAGAGTTACCAACAGATGTCCTTGCACAAAAGCTAAATAATAAGGAAATAAATGTAGAAGATGTATATCAACTGGCGGTAACTTATGGAGCGGATGCAACAAAATTAATAGCCCTGGCGACTAAAAACGCCACAAATCAAGAACTGATGCAGCTTATCAATAAAGATAAGGGTAGTAACAAAGAGGTATCCGAGGCACTTAAGAATGAAAGAGAGATAAGAATAGCCATACATGAGGGAGAGATTAAAGCAATACTTGAGTTAGCGAATATATCAAGCCCTGTTGTAGGAGAAGGAGCACCAGAACCTAAATATGACATTAGTAAACTTAATGAATCAGATTGGCAGAAGTTAATAAATTCCTTTGGTAATTTACGGCAGTTAAATTATTCACCAACACAAGTAGGAGTAAGTACAACAAGTTTTGATGCATTAAAGAAGGTATGTAGTGATATAGTAAATACACAACTGGAGGCAAAGGAGGTAATACGCAAGGCAATTCAAGAAGTACAGAATATTCTTAATGATGCTAATATTAATATTGCCAGTGACTTAGGCCAGGCAAGAGCAGAGACATATATTAGAGAGGCATTAAATAAAGCAGGTTATCCCTCTCTTGCCGCAGGGGTTAATATTGCTTCTTTAATAGGTCTTCCAGGGACATTTGATCCTAAACTATTAGGTGATCCAACAGATGTAGCGGGGTTGCTGAGACGACAAGGAAAGGAATTTATCCATGAGATGTCAGCTATAGCTGCACAAGACCCGTATGCACCAGTTGATGTCTATGATAGGCTGAAAATTAGTGTAAATCAGTCTATAGAGAATTATCTTAGAAGCATAAACTACGAATATAATTTTACTCATGGTAACTTAGGAGCAATACTTGTTTTCCCAGATGTCAAGTTTGACTTTGAAAGTTTTATGCGGGATGATTACTGGGTAGAAGGAGTCAAACCTAAACAGTAAAATGAAAGGAGTTTTATAACTATGAATCGACAAATTATAAAGATATCTATACTTTTTATCTTTATATGGAGCGTTATTGGTTGTAAGCAATCTGTTATTGAAGAGGAAATTCTCTTTGTAAAGACAAAAAAATACCAGTCATTTCCTGCTGAAATAATTTTAAAAGATGTTGATAGAAATATTGAAAAGCGGTTATTTAAGATAAAAGATTCATTTGTATATGGTTTTGATTGGTCTCCAGATGGTAATAAACTTATTTTTGGACTAACTAAACTTAAAGAGACTAAAATTAATAATAACACTTATAGTAAAACTTATGTAATGAATAGTAAAATTTATGTAATGAAGTGTACTAATAGAAAATATACATGTTTAACAGATGGTTCTATGGAAGTGGGAGGACCTCTGTGGTCACCAGATGGTAAAAAAATTGCCTTTTATGGGAATAAAAATACTCTTTGTAAAAAGAAAGATTCTTTAGGGTGGTTTTCTATAGAGAATACTGGAGATATTTATGTAATGGATGCTGATGGAAAAAATCAGAAGAAAATAACTACTACTTCTACTGAGGATTCAAATTACATATGGACACCAGATAGTAAAAAACTCATTTTTGAATCCCATCCTAATTATGGTAATAAAAGATTCGATGCTGATTTCATTAAATATGAAGGTAATTCTGATATTTATATGGTAGACAGTGATGGGAGAAATCAAATAAAATTAGTAAATGATCCTACTAATGACCGTGACATTTCTTTATCTCCTGATGGAAGAAAAATAGTTTATATTTCACTATGTAACGACAATTATGAAATTTTTGTAATGGATATTGATAGTAAAAATAAAATACGCCTAACGAATAATTCTATTGATGATTGGAATCCTACATGGTCACCGGATGGCAAAAAGATTGCTTTCACTTCTAAAGATTGCATGCTTTATCTTATAGATCCTGATGGAAAAAATCAAATAAAACTTACAGAAATAAATAGAAATATTAGTGACTTAATTACTGTTAGTTCTTTCGTCTGGGCACAGGATAGTAAAAGAATTGCTTTTTGGGGTTCTTCATTTAATGATAGCTACGATATCTACGTTATAGACATAAATAATAAAGAAGTAAAGAATCTGACTAATACTCCTGATTGGGATGAGCAATGGATTTCATGGCGACCGATTGTTAAACAATAAAAGGTGGTAAAAATACCACTCTTTTTTGCTCTTTGACAATTACACAGGATAGGAGGGAGGAGGAGGTAGGGGTTACATCTTGATCTTGAATTGTGAATTAACAAGGAGTAATTCACAATTCAAGATGTGACCCCCTTCCGACCCTTCCGACCGAGTAGTAAATGGAAGTTGGACTCGTCTTGCTGAAGTATCAAGGACATTACCTCTTAATACCTGGGCAAATTATAAGATAATAGCCAGTGGTAACCAGATTAAGGTATATGAAAATGATACTGTAGTTGCTTCTGTTAGAGATGAATCTCATAAATCAGGCAGTATAATCCTTCAGACCTATAAAACTAAGGCACAATTTGACGATGTAAAAGTTTCAGAACTGCAAAAAACCATTTCATACAAAGAATTAGATGACATCCCAGAAGGTCCACCACTTCCCCAAATATCCTTTCCCAACAAAACCTTAGTCAAAGGCTCTGGGAATGCGATTTACCTTGTTATGGGTGGAATGAAGAAGTATATTCCTGCTGGAGATAGTAATATCTGGCAGTCTTATGGGCTGGACCCAAATACAGTCAAAACTATCTCAGATAAGGAATTAGCCAATATCCCTACTGACGATGGCGTGCCAAAGGTTGATTACTATAATTCCGAGACACATAAACAAGGCATCTGGAAGGCATTGGCTCAAGTTGTTTTGCCGTTTATTCCTGTCATCGGACAACTCTATACTATTTACCAAGGCATAAGAGGGATTAAAGAGGGAAATTATCTACAGGGTGCCTTAGGATTCTTAGGTGGGCTGGGTCAATTAGCTAAATTAAATCCTGCTCAATTTGCTAAATTTGGTAGCTTAGGTAAGTTAGCCGCTAACCTGAATAACTTAAATAATATCGACACTATCTCAAAACTTACCTCATTAGCTAATACAATCAATACTATCAATAAAGCCTCTATTGCCCTCTTTGCCAATGACTTAACTGATGGTAGCGGTCGGAAAATCCAGGGGGTAAATAGATTTTTAGCTGGCTTACAAACTACAAAGTTTGGTCTTGGTAAGATAGCTGGTAATTTCAACCTTAATGATGGTCAGTTAGAATTTCTTGCGAAGACAGGAGATAACATTGACAAGATAACTGATTACTACCAAAAAGGAGTAATGATAACAGGAAAAGAGAAGATATTTAGTGGTAAAGAGGTATCGGATGAAGAAAGAATAAGTTTAGCGGGTAATCTGTTGGGTGCACATATCCAAAAAGCTGCCTCTAACCCAAATACAAACATAGCCGAGGCGATGGGGAAAGGATTAGCAAACTTTGTTACCGATATGGTAGTCAGTACCCCGATTAATGTAATTGGGGATGCAGCCAAAATATCTGCAAATATATTGCAATCTACAGTTAATCAGGCTATCAAAGCATATAGTGCTAATATAAAAACGGAGTATTTCCCTTTAACTGCTTTTACTGATGCGGTAGAGGTTTATAAGCGGTCAACTGCCGTGCTTGGAAATTCAGAAAGTGCAGTGAATGTGTTTTATAAATGGATTTTAAACATGTGGGATAAAATTACTAACTTTAACATTGAAACTACAGGGCAGAACATAACTAATCTTAAGGATATAAGTGATTCTGCTTTAAGAAAAGAGATAGAGCGGTATATGGAGTTAGATAAGGATAACAAACTTGGTGTGAAGGGATACGAAGCTGAAAAGTATCTTGAGGAGTATTGGAGAAGGCATAGAGATGATTTGAACAACAATCTGGATGATGTAGCGAAGGTAGGGAAAGAGCTGGCGATAGATATAGGGAATGAGGTATTGAAAAATCTTGATGTGACAAAAAATTTCTGGAAAACAGCAAAGATAATAAATCATTTGCTCAATGGAGATATAAACAAGGCAATATTAGAATTAGACCCAACAGGAATAGTATCTATTGTAAAGAAGATAGAGAAATATCCTGTAGTCTATGGCGGCGAATTATTTAAAGGACTGGGAATTCAGTTTGGAAATGAGTTGAGAATATATAAAGATGAGATAAGAAAATATACAGTTGCACAAATGGCAAATTATCCAGATCCTGATTCATACTTTAACAATAATTTACCAGGAAATAATTTAATTAAAGCGGATATTATATATTATATGAGGTATCAAACTCACATACCGGGTATTGAATTGCCTAATGATATTAAAGATTGGATTAAAGAGGCTATAGTAAAATAAAAAACAATTTCTTTAGAAGAAAAAAGGGAATAGTATTATGAAAATAACTCATATTATAAAATATGTAGGGATTATTTTTATATTCTTTGTTCTTTCTATTGGATGTAAAGAGAATAGCTCTCTTTCTAAACAAAAAATTGTTTTTAATTCTTGTCGTGATGGTAATACCGACATTTATATAATAGATGATGATGGTAAGAATGAATATAGATTAACAAATAATCCAGCAAATGATTTTGATCCTTCTTGGTCACCAAATAGCGAAAAGATTATTTTTGTATCCGACCGTGATGGAAATGATGAAATATATATAATGAATCCTGATGGTACGAACCAAAAGAATTTATCAAGTAACCCTTTTTCAGATGGTGAACCATCCTGGTCTCCAGATGGTAAAAAGATTCTTTTTAGCTCCAACCGGGATGGTAATAGAGAAATTTATGTAATGAATGTTGACGGTACAGACCAAAAGAGAGTTACAAATAACCCTTTTTCTGACGATGAACCATCCTGGTCTCCAGATGGTAAAAAGATTCTTTTTAGCTCCAACCGGGATGGTAATAGAGAAATCTATGTAATGAATGTTGATGGAACGAATATAATAAGATTGACAAGTAATAAATATACAGATTGTGAACCCTCTTGGTCTCCAGATGGTAAAAAGATTACTTTTTGCTCTAAAAACTTTAAGATATATATAATGGATGCTGATGGTAAAAACCAGAGAATATTAGCTAATGGTTCTAAAAATGGTTATCTTAATCCTTCTTGGTCACCCGACGGTAAAAAGATTGTTTTTGATTTTCTCCATCCGAAATTAGGATGTGATGAAATTTACATAATTGATACCGATGGGAAAAATCTAAAAAGAATAACCTATAACCAATACCTAGATGGAAATCCCTCATGGCGACCGATTGCTAAGGAGTAGGTGATTAGGAGGAGACCAGGGTCAAGGAGGAGACCAGGGTCAGACCTCGAAAGCAGAATTAACTTAACTTTTTATTTGCTCTTTGACAACTCCAATTAGTGTAAAGTTTCGGACAATTGTATATGATGTATCAAGGCTTTCAAGCGATTAAGGATGGAAATTACCTGCAAGGTGCTTTAGGATTCCTTGGTGGACTTGGTGGTTTAAAGAATTTAGCCAAAATAGATAAATTAACTGGGATGAGTAAGTTAGATCAATTAGATAAATTAGGAGATTTAGGTAAGTGGGTAAATAAACTTAATAATTTTGATACCATCTCAAATCTCGTCACATTAGCTGATACAATCAATAAAATCAATTACGCCTCCATTGCCTTTACTGGTAATGACCTAACTGACGGTAGTGGTCGTAAGATACAAGGTTCTCAAAGATTTATGGCAGCGATTAACTAGATGGGTACTGACTTTAGTAAAGTCCTACCAAAGGGGTTAAAGAGCCTTCACTTACCCTTCTCTAATACCATCATCCAACCTGGTGCAGTGGAATACATGACCAGAACTTATCAATTAGGAGTAGCAGCGACTGGAAAAGAAGGGGTGTTTTTTGGTAAAGAGTTATCTGATGAAGAAAGAATAAATTTTGGCTTGAGATTAATGGCTCCGTATGTTGGTCAGGCGATTGGAGATACTATTAGTGGAGATAATATAATAGAGGCATTTAAAGAACAAGGGATTGAGTTAGGTAAGGATATATACAAAGGTACTCAAGCATGGTCTCAGATGGCTGTCCAGGCCTATCAGAACGCCTCAAACCTTGCCTCATATCTTCATCTCCCTACTCCGGATATCTCTATCCCCAAAGACCAGGATGCTTACATAAAGTTAGATATTGCCCAGGAGTTAGGGAAAACCTTTAAATCCATTAGAGAAACAGGGAGTGATATATTTACTTCGATTAGAGATGCGGTAAGAGAATCCAGAAAGGATTATGACCTGCGTATAGCATATAAAAAGGGAGAGTTACCAACAGATGTCCTTGCACAAAAGCTAAATAATAAGGAAATAAATGTAGAAGATGTATATCAACTGGCGGTAACTTATGGAGCGGATGCAACAAAATTAATAGCCCTGGCGACTAAAAACGCCACAAATCAAGAACTGATGCAGCTTATCAATAAAGATAAGGGTAGTAACAAAGAGGTATCCGAGGCACTTAAGAATGAAAGAGAGATAAGAATAGCCATACATGAGGGAGAGATTAAAGCAATACTTGAGTTAGCGAATATATCAAGCCCTGTTGTAGGAGAAGGAGCACCAGAACCTAAATATGACATTAGTAAACTTAATGAATCAGATTGGCAGAAGTTAATAAATTCCTTTGGTAATTTACGGCAGTTAAATTATTCACCAACACAAGTAGGAGTAAGTACAACAAGTTTTGATGCATTAAAGAAGGTATGTAGTGATATAGTAAATACACAACTGGAGGCAAAGGAGGTAATACGCAAGGCAATTCAAGAAGTACAGAATATTCTTAATGATGCTAATATTAATATTGCCAGTGACTTAGGCCAGGCAAGAGCAGAGACATATATTAGAGAGGCATTAAATAAAGCAGGTTATCCCTCTCTTGCCGCAGGGGTTAATATTGCTTCTTTAATAGGTCTTCCAGGGACATTTGATCCTAAACTATTAGGTGATCCAACAGATGTAGCGGGGTTGCTGAGACGACAAGGAAAGGAATTTATCCATGAGATGTCAGCTATAGCTGCACAAGACCCGTATGCACCAGTTGATGTCTATGATAGGCTGAAAATTAGTGTAAATCAGTCTATAGAGAATTATCTTAGAAGCATAAACTACGAATATAATTTTACTCATGGTAACTTAGGAGCAATACTTGTTTTCCCAGATGTCAAGTTTGACTTTGAAAGTTTTATGCGGGATGATTACTGGGTAGAAGGAGTCAAACCTAAACAGTAAAATGAAAGGAGTTTTATAACTATGAATCGACAAATTATAAAGATATCTATACTTTTTATCTTTATATGGAGCGTTATTGGTTGTAAGCAATCTGTTATTGAAGAGGAAATTCTCTTTGTAAAGACAAAAAAATACCAGTCATTTCCTGCTGAAATAATTTTAAAAGATGTTGATAGAAATATTGAAAAGCGGTTATTTAAGATAAAAGATTCATTTGTATATGGTTTTGATTGGTCTCCAGATGGTAATAAACTTATTTTTGGACTAACTAAACTTAAAGAGACTAAAATTAATAATAACACTTATAGTAAAACTTATGTAATGAATAGTAAAATTTATGTAATGAAGTGTACTAATAGAAAATATACATGTTTAACAGATGGTTCTATGGAAGTGGGAGGACCTCTGTGGTCACCAGATGGTAAAAAAATTGCCTTTTATGGGAATAAAAATACTCTTTGTAAAAAGAAAGATTCTTTAGGGTGGTTTTCTATAGAGAATACTGGAGATATTTATGTAATGGATGCTGATGGAAAAAATCAGAAGAAAATAACTACTACTTCTACTGAGGATTCAAATTACATATGGACACCAGATAGTAAAAAACTCATTTTTGAATCCCATCCTAATTATGGTAATAAAAGATTCGATGCTGATTTCATTAAATATGAAGGTAATTCTGATATTTATATGGTAGACAGTGATGGGAGAAATCAAATAAAATTAGTAAATGATCCTACTAATGACCGTGACATTTCTTTATCTCCTGATGGAAGAAAAATAGTTTATATTTCACTATGTAACGACAATTATGAAATTTTTGTAATGGATATTGATAGTAAAAATAAAATACGCCTAACGAATAATTCTATTGATGATTGGAATCCTACATGGTCACCGGATGGCAAAAAGATTGCTTTCACTTCTAAAGATTGCATGCTTTATCTTATAGATCCTGATGGAAAAAATCAAATAAAACTTACAGAAATAAATAGAAATATTAGTGACTTAATTACTGTTAGTTCTTTCGTCTGGGCACAGGATAGTAAAAGAATTGCTTTTTGGGGTTCTTCATTTAATGATAGCTACGATATCTACGTTATAGACATAAATAATAAAGAAGTAAAGAATCTGACTAATACTCCTGATTGGGATGAGCAATGGATTTCATGGCGACCGATTGTTAAACAATAAAAGGTGGTAAAAATACCACTCTTTTTTGCTCTTTGACAATTACACAGGATAGGAGGGAGGAGGAGGTAGGGGTTACATCTTGATCTTGAATTGTGAATTAACAAGGAGTAATTCACAATTCAAGATGTGACCCCCTTCCGACCCTTCCGACCGAGTAGTAAATGGAAGTTGGACTCGTCTTGCTGAAGTATCAAGGACATTACCTCTTAATACCTGGGCAAATTATAAGATAATAGCCAGTGGTAACCAGATTAAGGTATATGAAAATGATACTGTAGTTGCTTCTGTTAGAGATGAATCTCATAAATCAGGCAGTATAATCCTTCAGACCTATAAAACTAAGGCACAATTTGACGATGTAAAAGTTTCAGAACTGCAAAAAACCATTTCATACAAAGAATTAGATGACATCCCAGAAGGTCCACCACTTCCCCAAATATCCTTTCCCAACAAAACCTTAGTCAAAGGCTCTGGGAATGCGATTTACCTTGTTATGGGTGGAATGAAGAAGTATATTCCTGCTGGAGATAGTAATATCTGGCAGTCTTATGGGCTGGACCCAAATACAGTCAAAACTATCTCAGATAAGGAATTAGCCAATATCCCAACTGATGATGGCGTGCCAAAGATTGATTACTACAATTCCGAGACGCACAAACAGGGCATTTGGAAGATGGTAGTTAATCTTGTACTGCCTTTTATTCCAGTCATCGGACAATTGTATACGATGTATCAGGGAATCTCTGCTATCAAGAAGGGAGATTATTGGCAAGGGGCATTAAATTTCTTTGGTGCTGGCGGAAAGATTCCTGGTCTTCCTGGTGGTCTTAATATGCAGTTAGGAACGATAGCAAGATTTGTTAAATATATTAATCCAATCTCTATTGCTTTGTTTGCCAATGACTTAACTGATGGTAGCGGTCGTAAGATACAAGGAGTGAATAGATTTTTAGCTGGCTTACAGTTTGGAGGTAATTACTTATTACCTAATTTACCTCGGTTACCAGGTATTAATCTTAATGATGCTCAATTACAATATCTTGCAAAGGTAGGAGCAAATATTGATAAAATTAGCGATTACTACCAGAAAGGCGTGATGATTACTGGTAAAGAGAAGATATTTGGCGGTAAAGAGGTATCAGATGAGGAGAGAATACAATTAGCTGGAAGTCTATTAGGTTCTCATATTCAACAGGCGGCAAGTAATCCTAATACAAACATAGCAGATGCTATAAAACAAGGAGTAGGAAGTTTTGTTACAGATATGGTGGTAAATACACCTGTAAACGCAGTTAATGATGCTACTCAAGTATTAAATTATACCATGAACCAAGCTCTTAAGGCATATACTTCAATAGTAAAGACAGAGAATGGACTTATTGCTAATGCTGCAGGTCAAATTATAGAAGGTATAAATTTACCTACGACACTATTGAATAATGCTATGACAGTGTATGGTAGAGTAGGTGGATTTGTCGGTAGTGGGATGAATGCAGGAGCGATTGGGAATGCAGTTTTTAAATGGATTTCAGAACAACTGGATAAGATTTTTAATAATCAAAATAATACTAATACCCAACAAATGGTTGATGAGGCTATTAAAACGGCTGAAGATTATGTAGGGACAAAATATGTTTCTGGTGGAGAGAGTAAAGAAGGAATTGATTGTTCTGGGCTTGTTAGAAAACTTTATCCAGAAACCTTTAAGAAAGACATGACAGCAGATGAGATGTATGATTCGATAGTTAATAAAAAGACGATAGAAGGAAGTAAAGTAGAAAGGTCTGAAGTAAAAGCAGGAGACCTTGTATTTTGGAAAGGACATGTAGAAATTATTACAAAGGTTTATGGAAATGGAAGGGTTGATATGATTGGAGCTTCTTATAGTAAAGGAGAAGTGGTAAAAAGATTCAATGTGTCATTTACTTCATTAGAAAATAATTGGGGACCGAAGTTTTATGGCTATATACGACTATTACCTTAAGAAAAAGTTGGTAGTATGCTTTTTAGGATTGTGTTTATCCTTTTTCGTTTCTTGTGTAGCCTCTTTAGATAACGCTTATACTTCTACTTATACTACAACTACTATTGCTATAATTGAGATAGGAAAGAAGGATAAACAATTAGGAGTAGTCTATCGTTCTGAAGGCGGTAGAGAGTGGTTTACAGATTTTGAGGTTGATAGTGAAGGTAATCTATACTTCTTTGATAAAGTAAATGGTTGGATAAAGAAATTTGCTCCAGATGGAAGATTCCTGATGAAGATAGGGAGGAAGGGAAAAGATAAGGGAAAAATAAGAGGGTGGACTTCATTTATTGTAGATAAAGACCAAAATATCTATGTAGAGTTTCCATATGTGGAAAAGCATCGCCAGATAGTTAAATTCTCAAAGGAGGGAAGACCTACAAAAAAAATTCTTCTTCAAATAAAAAGAATTCATGTAATCGGTTTCGCTGTTGATGAGAAAGGGAATTTCTATTTAGAAGATGACCTTATCAGGAAATCAGACCCTTTAAAATTTTATTCCAAAGGGGATGTAAAAAAAGATTTGTATATAAAATCATCTGTTGATAGACATGTGTATTTTTCAACACATGGAAGATACAGACACATAATAGGTAATGCTGATAACCCTTGTGGTTGGTTATACGATATAAAGACAAAGAAAAAAATAGCGATTCCAGATGGGTGTGGAGAGACATTTATAATTGGCATGGATAAAAAAGGTAACATCTATCTGTCTGGTACGAAATATCCAAGGCAAGGGTATACTCCAAGAGAAAAGAGATTATACCAGCAATTAGTGGATATATTAGGCACAGAACCAATAGAAGGTGGAATGAATAAAGTATGGCGAATCTCTGAAGAAGGGAAAATTACAGGGGAGATTACCGAAATGTGGTATGGAAGAATTGATTCAAAGGTAGATATTAATGGAAATGTGTATGTAGTAATTATTGATGATTCTCCTGATTTGATTCAACCTGAAAGAGTTAGAATTGTAAAATGCACCTTTTTAGAATAACAATTAGATGTTCCCTTCTTCTTTTTTTTACCATCCGCTAAATTCGATTACTAAAAGAAGCAAAATAGGAATCAGACCGGAGGGAGATTAGGGTTAGACCGTGAATGTAGAATGTGCTGCTGTTTATTCCGGTCATTGGTCAGTTATACACGATGTATCAGGCGGTGCAGGGTATCAAGAAAGGGAATTATCTACAGGGTGCCTTAGGATTCTTAGGTGGGTTTGGTGAATTAGCTAAATTAAGCCCTGCTCAGTTTGCTAAATTTGGTAAGTTAGGGCAGTTTGCACAAAAACTTAAGGTCTCAAGGTAGGGGTCACAAGGTAGGGGTCCACAAGGTAGCACAAGGTAGGGGTCAAGCACAAGGTAGGGGTCACATCTTGAATTGTGAATTAAGACTCGACAAAATCATTTATTCATGATATACTTTTACCATTATGGCAAGGGACTGGAGAATACAATATGAAAGAAAGGTTAAAGAACTTCTTCCTTTGGTGTTACTCTATTTCTAATTCACAATTCAAGATGTGACCCCCTAAAGTCCAAGATGTGACCCCCTAAAGTCTCTCTAAAGTCTCTCAGAAGCTACAAAACCAAAGTTTCTTTCGATAATATTAGAATTACAAATCTCAAAGATAATACCCTGGTGGAAGAAAATCCGGGATTAATACCATTAAGTGGAGAGTGGAATTCAGGGATGGTTACCCAGAATAACATCACCGATATAGCCAGAAGTAAAATAGATGGCATATATTCAGACTTTATCTTTGAGACAAAGATAAAAGCTGAGCAAACAACACATTCCACTGATTGTCGCTACATTAATTTTAGGGTCAAAGATGAACAGAATCAATATGTATTAC
>JBFLXS010000084.1 GCA_040755795.1 bacterium
TACCATGGCTCTTGAATATTTAAGGCCTGCTCAAATATATGTTTTGTTATCATATTTGCTCCTTTGGATTTTGATTGGGATTTTACCTATTATATCATTTACCCACTCAAAAGTCAAAAGAGCCAAATAAGAGAAGGTGTTCCATGTGGTGCAGGGAGAATTACATGCCGTATTACTCCTACTGGGAAGGTTACCCCATGTATTCAGCTTTTTACAGAAGCAGGGGATGTAACCAAAGAACCTTTTCATAAAATATGGTGGTCATCAAAAGAGCTTATAAAATTGAGGGAATTATTGGTCTCTGATTTAACATGCAATACCTGTGAACTCCTTCCCTATTGTCAAGTATGTATTGGGCAGGCTGCTTTAGAGGATGGAAATCTTACAGGGTGCTGCAAAGAAGCTAAACGAATTGCTGAAAAGCGAAAGGAGGTGATTAGGAATGCGTAAGGTTTATCAAAAACCGGCCATTAGCTCCGAGAAGATGTTTGAACAAGCTGCTCTTGGATGTGCTACCTCATATTTACCTGATCCTGATTGTTATGCTAAAGAGAATAATGTTGCATGTCGCGGTATGCACATTAAGAGCTAATGAAAAAGTGCGAAGTTTTTAGTGCCCACTCTGCCTAAGTTAATAGTAGGTGGGGTGGGTGCTAAAAAATGGAAAAAATAAAACATGAATCCTTTTAAATTTGCTTTTTTGAATAACCTGGATTCTATGATAGATATTCCAAAACTTTTTATAGAAATACTATTAATTTTTACAAAGGTGTTTAGTAAAAATATTGTGGAGGCTGATAAATGTGGTTTTTGGAATCAATAAAAAGTGCCATTAGTTGTTTGTTGGCGAATAAAGGAAGATTAACTCTTGGAGTAATTAGTATAAGTATTGGTGTGGCTACATTAATGGGTGCTATGGTAATCTCTGAAAGCCGTAAGGTATTTTTAAAAAGAGAAATCGAAAAGCTGGGGACTAATTTAATGAATGTCTTTACTGAAACACGGCATCGTCAGTTTCTAACTGATAAAGATGTAGAAATGATAAAACACTGTCAGGGAGTTTTAAATGTGGCAGGCTGCGCAGGTGGAGGGGGACATCAAGTACAATACTTTAATAAGATTTTAGATAATGTATGGGTAATAGGTTGGGAACCTCAACTTAGGGAAATGATTAATCTTTCTTTGAAACATGGTAGGTTTTTTACCCATCAGGAAGAAGAATCACAGTGTAATGTTGGTGTTATTGGCAACGATCTGGCATATAATCTATTTGGGAATAAAAACCCAGTAGGCGAAACTATTTTTATAGTTGTTAGAGGAAGAAAGGTTCCGATTAGAATAATTGGTGTCCTAAAAGAGATAGGCATTTTCCAATGGTATATGGCTGTGGTGGAAAATAATGGAATTATTCTTCCTCTAACATACATAAGGGGAAAGATTCTCGCAAAAAGCTGGCAGGGGATACTTCGCCATATTATGGTACAGACTATATCAACTTCTGCAATAAAAACAGCAGTTAAACAAATAAAAAAGACATTTGCACTACAGAGAAACTATTCCTGTGATGTGATAACTCAACAGGAAGTTATCAATTATGAATATAAGCTTTTAAAGAGAACAACCATGATTGGGTTATGTATAGCGACTATATTCTTAATAGTTGGAGGGATAGGAATAATGAGTATCATGCTGAAATCAGTGCTTGAGAGAACAAGAGAAATAGGAATTAGGAAGGCAGTGGGAGCGAAAAATAGAGATATATTAATTCAATTTCTCATAGAGGCATTTATAATAGGTATATTAGGCTGTTTAGTAGGGATATTGATAGGTATTAGTGGGAGTTATCTTATCTCTAACTGGCTAATTAAAACAACTACGGTGATAATCTCTTTACAGACAATATTTATCTCATCTGGAGTAGCTATTGGTCTGACTCTTTTGTTTGGACTCTATCCTGCCTTGCGGGCATCATCTTTAAACCCTATTGATGCCTTAAGATATGAATGAGAACAAAGGGAACCTAAAAAATGAGCAGATACAATGAAAGCGAATGAAATTGACTTATTGCTATTTAAAGAATGTCTTGGTAAAAATGAGGAGATGCCTTTATACCCGAATGGGTTAAGTATGGAGCCATTCATCAATACAAAGGGAAAAATTGCTATTGAAAAGACAAAACCTCAAGAGATAAAAAAAGGCGATATTGTTGTTTTTCATCCTGATAAGAATGCTCGACAAATGAGAGTTCATCGTGTTATTAAAATTTACAAAAAGAACGGAAAGCATCTTTTTCTTATTAAAGGGGACGCATGCTTTTTAGAAGATGGTTTTATTCCTCCAAAAAGAATCATTGGAAAGGTAACCTCTATAATTAAGGGAAATAAAAGATTAGAATTTAATACAGTATGGATGAGACTATTTAATTATCTTTTATCCATATATTCATTCATCACCTGGTATGGACATAGATATATTATAAAAAGGATTCTTATCCCGATAAAAAACCCTATGATTAAAAAGCTGCTTTTTAGAATAGCTTGGATTGCGATGATAGATATTCCAAAACTTTTTATAGGAATACTGTTAATTTTTACAAGAATGTTTAGTGAAGATATTGTGAAGGCTGATAAATGCATCTCTATGAATCAATAAAAAGTGCCATTAGTTGTTTATTGACAAATAAAGGAAGATTAACTCTTGGTATAGTTAGTATAAGTATTGGTGTAGCTACACTAATGGGAGCTGTGGTAATCTCTGAAAGTCGCAAGGTATTTTTAAAAAGAGAATTTGAAAAGATAGGAAGTAATTTGATGACAATTTGGAGTGAACCAAAACCTGGGTTATTTACTTTAAAAGATGTAGAAATGATAAAAAGATATGAGGGAGTTTATCGTATTGCCCCATATATTGGGGGAATTAACTTTCCAATTACCTATTTTAACAAATCGATGGAAGCATTTATATACGGCACTACACCTGAGAACAAAGATATGAACAATTTCACTTTAAAATATGGAAGATTTTTTACTCATCAAGAAGTAATCTCCAGATGTAATGTAGGTGTAATCAGGAATAGACTTGCCTCTAACTTATTTGGGAAGAGAAATCCTGTAGGAGAGACTATCTTTATCATTAAAGGAGAGAAGAGGTTCCCTATGAGGGTAGTTGGTATTTTAAATGAGGTGGGTATTTATCAAGGTGGGTTAGGAGAAAATGAGGGTATTATCTTACCTTTAACTTTTATGGATGAAAACCTTATTTCGGAAAGAAGGCGTGGTAAACTTCGTCATATAAAAATACAAGCCAGGGATAAAACGGCGTTGAAAAGATTATGTAAACAAACAAAAAGTGCCTTTGAGATTGAAAGAAATTATTCTTGTAGTATTTATACTTATGATGAATTTATAGATGCTGAATACAAGATATTAAAGAGAAACACCTTAATTGGAATATCCCTATCGATTATCTTTTTCATAGTCGGGGGGATTGGGATAATGAATATCATGCTAAAATCAGTGCTTGAGAGGACAAGGGAGATAGGTATTAGAAAGGCAGTGGGAGCTAAAAATAGAGATGTACTAATTCAATTTCTTATAGAGGCATTTATAATAGGGATGTTAGGTTGCTTCGTAGGAATATTGATAGGTATTGGTGGAAGTTATTTTATCTCTAACTGGCTAATTAAAACAACTACTGTGATAATCTCTTTACAGACAATCGTTATCTCATGTGGGGTAGCCCTTATTTTAACCCTTTTATTTGGACTCTACCCTGCCTTACGAGCATCTTCTTTAAGCCCTATTGATGCCTTGAGATATGAATAAAAGAGGTAGAGATGAAGAATAAACAGCAAATAAAAGAAAAAATTCTTGATGAAGTAAGGAGTATTTCTACAGGTAAAGGATATGAGACAAGGATAGAAATTGGAGGAGTAATCTTCTCAATAAAGACGGATGATTATGAGCTTGAACAGTTAATCAAAAAGAGATTTAGCCCCTTTATCTCCATAAATACCCCGGATTTGTTTCTAGAAGCTCAGGTTAAAGAACAAATTCCCACAAAGGGTTTTGGAGAGATAGAGATAGTCAAAGGCAAAAGAGAAAGTCTATTTATTCATTCTCCTTATGCTGGGTTAGTAGATTTGGCACAAAGAAGTGGGAAATTAGCCATTCGGATGAAGAAAGATGTGAGTCCTCTTGAGACTTTTCTAAGAATTTGTAGCTCTTATTTTTTACCCGATTTTGAGGGAATACTTCTTCATGCTGCCTCTATCACTACCGATGATAAAGGCTTTGTCTTTTGTGGTAAATCTGAGTGTGGAAAGACTACCATAGCACGATTATCTAAAAAATATTCAGTCTTTACGGATGAAATAAGCATTATTCGTAGAATTGACAATACTTATAGAGTTTTTAGCACCCCTTTTTGGGGTGAAATGCAAGGTGGGATAGCAGATGTTAATTCTTCCACAAGGGTAGAAACAATTCTATTTCCAAGGAAAAGTAAAGAGGTACACTTAAAAAGGGTCTCTTCTATTGACGCTCTTGCTGAAATCATGAGAAGTACATTATTCTTTATGAATGATGATATACGGAGTAAAAAAATATTTGAGTTAGGTTACGGAATAGCAGAAAAAATCCCATGTTATGAGCTTCACTTTTTACCAGATGATTCTTTTTGGAGGTGTATTTTAGATGAAAGACAAATTAGTGCTACGAGGGAGTAAAACTGCTTCCAGAATAGTCGAGGGAGAAGCAGTAATCTTTACTCCGGAAGACAGTATGATTCATTCGCTGAATGAGGTTGGGACAAGGATATGGGAACTCCTTGAGCAAGAGAAAACAATTGAAGATATTGTAAGGGTAATTTGCAAGGAATACGAAGTAGAAGAAAAAGAGGCAGAGCAAGATATTATGGGGTTTATTGAGACACTTCATGATAAGAAAATTGTAGATTTAAAAGGTTCTCAGGAAGGTTCTCAAAGGGTATGAGAGATATAGATGCAAAAATACAGAAAGAAGATTTGTTTATTAAATATTGTTGCCAATGTGAAGTAGATAAAGAAGTAAAGATTAAAGCAGAGGCTCTATTAAAAGATGGATTAAATTGGGACTATCTATTGAAAAATGCTGAATATCAAAGGATTCATCTTTTACTGTATTTGCAGATAAAAAAATCAGGTTGGGAGCAGTTAGTCCCAGAAGGAGTTATAAATAATCTTAAAAGAAAGTATAGAAATAATACTGAGAAGAACTTGTATATGATAGGCGAATTGAAGAGGTTATTAGGGATTTTTAGAGAAAATAATATAAAGGTAATAGTCCTGAAAGGAATAGTGTTAGAAAAGATTATCTCTTTGGGAATAGAATATAAACCTATCTATGACATAGACCTTTTAATTCATAAGGATGACCGCTATAGAATCGGTACTCTCTTGAAATCAGATGGGTATCTTCCTATCCCTCCAAAAGAAAGGGTATTTTGGGAAGAGGGGTATCATCATCCGGATAAAGGAGTAGCAATTGATCTTCACTGGCACTTTTTTACTGTTCAAGAATATCAGAAAATTACCCGAATAGATATGAATGAACAATGGGAAAATGCAGTTGCTATGGAATTTGAAGGTATTGAAATTTTAACACTTTCATTAGAAGACACACTTTTGACTTTATGTACTCATTTTAGCATTCATCATATCTTTTGTGGTTTAATTTTACTTTTTGAGATTTCAGAATTTATACGCAAGGACAAAGACCAAATATCATGGCAGGATATTATCTCAAAGGCAAAAAGGTACAGAATAAAGAATAGTGTTTATTTTACCCTTTATTTTGCCAAGACAATATTAAATGCCCCTGTTCCTTCGTTTGTCCTCAACAGACTTAAAGCGAATTGGTTAAGAAGGCTATGGTTGTCCAGGTTTCTTGTTAATGAAGAAGAAATTTTATCCCTGCCTACAAAGCTAAGAGATGTAAGACATCAACAGTGGGCACTTTGCTCGTGGATTATATCTGACAGTATAATTGATTTTATCAAGGCTTTTCTTGTTACTCGCCAAATACTTAAGGTTAAATATGATGAATAATTCTCATAAAGATTCTCAACTATTACGAAAATTGGTTACGAAGATACTATCATATGCTAAGGAATATAAGGGTCTTTTAATAATTATAGGAATCCTTTTACTTTTCAGTAACGGCTTTGGGTTAGGCTTTCCACTTCTGGTAAAGAAGATTGTAGATATTATCCTTGTTGAAAATGCTGACCGGATAGTGTTAACCTGGTGGTGTATAGGAGGGGTTTTATGTGTATCATGCAAGGGTATAGTGGAGTATACATTAAGTATATTAAATTCCTATGTCTCCCAGAAATTAACTATTGATATAAGAGAGGATTTCTTTGCACATTTGATGAGACTCCCTTTAAGCTTCTTTGATAATCGACACACAGGTGATATATCTTCAAGGGCATTTAATGATATAGGACAACTACAGGGAACGATAATTTTCGGGACACTTTACTTTATCAAAGATATCCTTTTTCTGATTGGGTTAATGGTGATTATCTTCCTTACTTCATGGAAGGCATTTTTATTATTTATAGGTGGAACAATATTTGTTGGAGTTTTTACTGAGGGAATCCGAAGAAAAACAAGACAAATCAGCTCTTTACTTCAAGAGAAAAGAGCATTCATTAATACTCATTTTTTAGAAGCAATATCTTTGATAAAGGAGATTAAACTCTTTCTTCACCAGAAGAAGATAACTACTAAATTTTCAAATATGAATAGGGAATATCTGGAAGTCTTAATGAAAGATACTAAACTCCACTCTTCTACTGGACCTGTCTCAGATATTGTATTTACAATTACTATGCTGTCTATCGTATGGTTAGCAGGTGTTATGGAGAAGGGATTAACTCCAGGCTCAGTAGTAAGTCTATTTATCTATCTGCAATATGTCTTTGGTCCTGTAATGGGTATTATAGGATTTACTATTTCTCTTCAAAGAGTGCTGGCATGTGGAGAACGAGTGTTTGAAATCCTCTCTGTAAAGCCAGAAATACAGGATTCCCAAACCAAAATTGATATTCAGCCAGAGACAAAATGGGATATTAAATTTAAAGATATAGTATTAAAGTATAATGGAAAAGAAGTCCCGGCTATAAATGGTGTCAATTTAGAAATAGAAGATGGCGAGATAATTGCTCTGGTAGGACCTAATGGTTCAGGGAAGACATCATTAGCAAGACTTTTACTTCGGCTTTATAATCCTACTTTGGGGAGTATTCATATAGATGGAATTGATATTAATAAAATTAATTTAACCTCATTAAGAGAAAGAATAGGTATTATTCCTCAAGACCCAGTGCTTTTTCATGGCACAGTTTATGAAAATATCGCCTTTGGTAAAGGAGAAGCTTCTTTAGAGGAAATAATAAGGGTATCTAAAACCTCTATGGTTGATGAGATAATTACAAGGCTTCCGGATACCTATAACACTGTTATAGGCGAGAGAGGTATAAAGTTATCTGGAGGAGAGAGACAGTGTATAGCTATTGCTCGTACTCTATTGAAAAATCCTGAGTTGTTGATTCTGGATGAGGCAACATCATATCTGGACCCTAAAAAGGAAGTTGAGATATGTGAGGCAATTATGAAATTACGAAAAGGGAGAACTACTATTATTATTACCCATCGCCCAATTGCAGTAATAAAAGCAGAAAGGATTGTAGTCATGAATAAAGGGCAGATTAAAGAAAAGGGCAGATTTCAGGAGTTATTTAATAAAAAAGGTAGTTTCTATAAATTATTTCAGAATCAACTCAAAAATTTAAATATTGACAAAAAGCAACCCGGATGATAAAATTAAGGTTAGAGATTCTCATGCAAGAGATAAGGAAAAAGATGGGAAACAATATCACATTTACATCAAAAGTAATAATAATTAATTGGGTGTTCTTATCTATAAGCTTTTCATTTGTCTCAGCAGAGAAGATAAAATTTATCCATAGTCTAGATGAATGTATAAAAATGGCAGAGGCTAATAGTTTGATAATAAAGAAGAGTCGAAAAGATTTGATATCTGTTCAATATGGATATGCAAAAGCTTTAAAAGATTTATGGGGTATCAAAGTAGACCTTAATCTTACCCCGAAAAGCTATAAATTCTTTGATGAGCCAATAATTATACCGCAGGAAGTTGAAATAAGTGAAGCAGAAGCCAGTAAATATAAAAATTCTCATGCCTGGAGAGCAGGAGTGCCAGTTACAAAACTTTTTCTTACCGGAGCCAGAGTTACTCTGGAGACAAAAATAGATAAAGATGTCTTAAAAGGTGAGTTGGAGGGAAAAGATGCCTCTTATGAATCTTTTCAAAAGCCAAATATTGAATTTAAACTTGATCAACCTTTTTTTGTTTTTAAAAAAAATCCCTATCAGCGGATTCTCAAGAATATAGTATTCACTCTAGAAATAGCAAAGGAAACATTTAATTCTGCCAGAGAAAATCTCGTCTATCAGATAAAGAATGTATATTTTAGCTGCCTTTTAATAAATGAAAAGGTAAAAATCCAAAAGGAAGTAGTTGAACAGGCCAAAACTCTATATAACATCGTACATGCAAAGTTAAAAGCAGGGAGAATTTCTGAAATAGACCTTATACAGGCAGAAATTCAATTAGAGAAAGCCAAAGAATCTCTTTTAGGGACAATAGATGATTATGAGATAGAATGTAAGAAACTTAAAAGTATCATCGGTTTGCCTCAAGAAATAAAGATAGAATTGATAGATGAGTTAGACTATAAAGTTCAAAAAGTAAACTTTGATGAAGTTCTTTTATCAGCATTAAATACATCCAGTATAATAAAGGAAATGGAAAGAAAACTCAAAATAGATGAGATGAATTTAGAAAAGGTAAAAGAGAAAGATAAACCTGAAATCGGCTTGATTATAGATTATGGGTATCAAGACAAAAGAATAGAGGGAACAATGTACGATTCTACTCTTGTCAATACCAAAGAAAGTAATCGATGGGATGTAAGATTGAATTTTAATTGGCCTATTTATGATAGTGGAGTGGTAAAGGCAGAAGTAAAAGAATATGAAACAAAAGTAGAAGCAGAAAGATTAGATATTCTAATACAAAAGGAAAAGATAAGAATAGATTTTCAAGAAACATTAAATAAAATAAAGATGGCAGAACGGCAGATTGCTTCGTTAGATAAAATGATAAAGCAAGCAGAATCCCTTGTCCATATTGCTAATATTCGATATAGAGAAGGAATAGGGCTTATCACAGAAGTCATTCAGGCACAAAAGGTAATCGCTGATTTGAAATTTAAGAAAAAAGAATCAATTTTTAACCTTATGCTTGCTATGGCAGCGTTAGAGAAGTTAAAAGTGAGTGGAGAGAGGTAAGAAGAACTTTATAAAGGTAGGGAAAATGGGGAAGAACCGATTTTTCAAAAGCATCTTCACAATTAGTGTGTGTGCTATATTTGTATCATTAGTTCTTATTTTGGCAGGTAAATTTTATTGGGATAAACAACATCCTTCAATTAAAAAAGTTAGAACTACCCTTGTGGAATATAAAAGGATGAATGTAGGCGTCTTCTCTACAGGAATAATTGAACCTATGGAAAAAGTAAAAGTTAGAGCAAAAATCGGAGGTATTTTAAGGGATGTAAAAGGACAAGTGGGGGAAAGGATAAAGAAAGGTATGTGCTGGGGAACAATAGATACTCCTGAGGTTGTTCAAAATCTCCAAAACATAGAGAGGTTGCAGGTAGAACTTCAACAGGTGGATATTGATTGCCAAAATGCTCTAAGAAAATGGACTCGTCTAAAAGAGCTCTATCTTGAGAAAGCAGTAAGCAAAGAAATGGTAGAAACAGCAGAAGTTGAATATAATAAAGCGGTTGTATCTGCAAAATTTCTCGAGCAACAATTAAAGATTGAAGAAAAGAAAAAAAGACAACTTCAGATACAAACTAAAATCACCTCTCCTATTTCAGGAGTAATCATGGAACAGGATATAGAAGGAGAAATGATGGTAACTTGTGGAACTATTTTATTTACTGTCGCTAACTTAAATGAGTTAGTAGTAAAATGCAATATCCCGGAAATTGATATTGGAAAGATAACAAAAGGTATGATAGCTAAAATTACTACTGACACCTTGCCTGGAAAAGAGTTTCATGGAAAAGTAATTAAGATTTCTCCATTTCCAATAAAAGATAGTAATCTCTCACTTTTTGAAGTAGTTATTTTAATAAAAAAGCCGTTTCATGGGTTACAAATTGGCAGGAGTGTTAATGTAGAAATGTTTTCTACTATCGTTGAGAAATCACTTGTTGTGCCTATTGAAGCTGTGGTCATTAAGGAGAATAAAAAAATACTATTTGTAGTGAAAGATGGGATAGTTTGGGAAAAAGAAATCACAGTGGGAAGAGTAGGGGTTGAGAATAAGGATATTGAGGTTAGCAGTGGTTTAAAAGAAGGGGAAGAAGTATGTATATCACCAGATGAAGATCTGGTAGAAGGGATGGTAGTTAAGTCTATAAGAGTTAGTGGGAGGTAAAAGTTAAATGATTATTACAATGAATGATATAACTAGAGTTTATACTCTTAAGAGGGTAGAAATTCATGCTTTGCGAGGGGTATCCCTTTCTATACAAAAAGGAGAATTTGTTGTCATAATTGGTCCTTCTGGCTCTGGAAAATCAACTATTATGCATATCATTGGATGCCTTGATAGACCTACTTCAGGTATATATAAACTGGAAAATATAGAAATTGCCGGGTTGAGTGATAACGAGTTATCGGAAATAAGAAATAAAAAAATAGGTTTTGTCTTCCAAACTTTCAACCTTATACCTCGAATGAGTGTATTAAAAAATGTAGCACTCCCCATGATATATGGTGGAGTAACAACCAAAGAAAGGTATAAAAAAACTATGGAAGTAATTTCGCAAATAGGATTATCTCATAGAGTAGCTCATCGACCTTCCGAACTTTCTGGAGGAGAACAGCAGCGTGTAGCTATTGCCAGAGCATTAGTTAATAATCCTTCTCTACTTCTGGCTGACGAGCCTACAGGGAATTTGGATAGTCAAACAGGGGAGGAAATTATGAAGATATTTCAGGAATTAAATCAAAGTGGAGTAACAATTATTTTGGTAACTCATGAGGAGAAAGTAGCTAAATATGCTACAAGAATTATTTCTCTTCGAGATGGAATGATCTTATCAGATAGGAAGAATGTCTAAGTGCGTTTAATTATTCTTATAGGAATTATCATAGGGGGATGTATCTTCTCCCCTTTTATTTTTTTGAAGACATTATGGAATGTGAGTGTGGTTCTTATATCTATCCAATCAACATGGCTTTGTTTTTATACTATCGTTGCTTTATTATTATTTAAAAAACAGACCTCTGTTTCTTCAGAAGATTCTTTTCAGCCCAAAATTTCAGTGATAATTCCGGTTCATAATGAAGAAAAAGTGATCACATCTACAATTAATTCAATATTAAGAAGTAATTATCCGAGAGAAAAACTTGAAATAATAGTAGTAAATGATGCCTCTACTGATGGAACAAAAGAAATTTGTGAAGAGCTTGTAAGAAAAGGAATAATAAGCTTGATAAATCGCTCTTCTTTTGCTGAAAGAGGAAAAGCTGTCTCGCTAAATGAAGCATTAACAACAATAAAAGATGAAATTATCTGTCTTATAGATGCAGATAATGAAGTAAGCCCGAATTTTTTTAACCGATTAGTTCAGCATTTTCAAGACCCTGAAGTAGCACTGGTCCATGCTAGGGTAAAATCAAAAAATCCAAATACCAACCTTTTAACTAAATTGATTGATATAGAATTTACAGCTTTGTATCTTACATACTTACTCCCGAAAGCATATCTTGAATTAAACTTTGGATGTATGGGGCCCGGAGAACTTATTCGTACTTCTGTTGCAAAAGAAATAGGCGGATTCAATAATAATCTGGCAACAGAAGATGTAGAATTTACTTATCGTGTTCAACAATATGGTTATAAGATAATATACGACCCATATGAATGCACATATAACGAGTTAGTATATACTCTCAAAGATTATTGGCATCAGAGATATAGATGGATGTTGGGAAGCATTCAGGCATTTATTGCCCATTTCCCAGGCTTTTACTTGAATAAAAAGATTAATCTCAGGAAAAAAATAGACTTTACTAATACCTTTTTTATAATAGGTTCATTAATTGCTTTGGATGTAATTAGTGGGATACACATCATAGATATTTTAACAAATTTTAATCTTTTAATTTTATATCTGCCTCTTGGTGCATATATAGGAATTACTTTGTTCTGGACAGGAACAGCTATGTTTATTGATAATCGCCTGAAGAAAGAAGGAATCTTTGTTTTGTTAATGCCATGGTACTTCTTCCTTGTTGCAGTTCCAACCTTAAAAGCAACTATTGATGAATACATACTAAAAAAAAGATACCTTCCTCAAAAAGCAACTCATTTAGGATTACAAGGGGGGATAAAAGAAGGCTAACCTAAATTCCGCACAGTTTTGCAAAAAAATTGCAAAAAAACCATTTTCTAACGCTGATTTCGACACCCCTTAATTAGAAGTCATTAATTTTATTTTGAGTAAATTCAAGCCTATATTTCAGGTTTTTTATATTAAGAAGTATTATCTTAAAATGGTTTTCTGCCGATAATA